>JAIVJN010000351.1 GCA_020200025.1 Acidobacteriota bacterium
CGCGCGGACGATTTCCTGGGACGGTGTCATCGAGCGCCTGGTGAGCCATGGCTGACGTCGCATCGACGACAGTCGTGATTCCGGCGTTCAACGAGAGGCACGTCATCGGCGATGTCGTGCGGGCGCTCGGCGCGGCCGGCGCCTGGCGCGAGATCCTCGTGGTCGACGATGGGTCGAGTGATGGCACCGCTGAGGCAGCGGCGGCGGCCGGCGCGCGCGTCGTGCGCCATCCCTATAACAAGGGCAACGGGGCGTCTGTGAAGTCGGGCATCCGGCAGGCGTCCGGCGCCTTCGTGCTCGTGATCGACGGCGACGGTCAACACCGTCCGGAAGATGCGCTGCGACTGGTCTCGCGCCTCGGCGAATACGACCTCGTCGTCGGCGCACGATCGCGGGACAGCCAAGCGACAACCTCGCGACGTCTTGGCAACGAGCTGCTGAACCGGCTGGCCAGCTTTCTGTCGAAGCGCGACATTCCCGACCTGACGTCCGGCTTCCGTGCGGCCCGCCGGGAGTATCTGCTCGAGTTCCTGCATCTCTTGCCCAACGGATTCTCCACGCCGACGACGACGACGCTGGCGTTTCTGCGCGCCGGCTATAATGTCGCGTTCGAACCAGTCGCGGCGCGGCAGCGCGCCGGGCACTCCAAGATTCGGTTCACGCGAGACGGCGCCACGTTTTTCCTGATCCTTCTGAAGGTCGTCACGATCTTCAGCCCGTTGCGCGTCTTCGTGCCGATCAGCCTCATGTCGTTGGCTCTGGGGATCGTCTACGGTGTGTGGATTGCCTTCAGAGACTCGAGGATTCCCAACGGTGCCGTGCTGCTCATCATGTTTGCCGTCATCGTCTTTCTCGTGGGACTCGTCTCGGAACAGATCGCGTCGCTGCGCTCTGAAGGTCGACGATAGACCATGAAAGCGCTCGTGCTGCTCCCGACCTACAACGAACGCGAGAACCTGCCGCTCGTAGTCGGCGCGATTCTCGTGCATCCCGAGGTGTCGGTCATGGTGATCGACGATGGCTCACCCGATGGGACGGGGCGCATCGCCGACGAGTTGGCGGCGGCGAGTCCGGGCCGGCTCTCGGTCATGCACCGCACGGGCAAGCGCGGACTCGGCCGATCGTATCGGGACGGCATGAAGGCGGCCATCGGCATGGACGTGGACGTGGTCTGTCAGATGGACGCCGACTTCTCCCACGACCCGAAGTACTTGCCCGATCTGTTCGCGGCCGCGGCACATTCGGACATCGTCATCGGCTCACGCTACCTGCACGGCGTGAGCGTCGTGAACTGGCCGCTCCGACGCCTGATCTTGAGCACCTTCGCGAATGCCTACGTGCGTCAGGTGACCGGGATGGCGGTACGCGACTGCACAGCCGGCTTCCGGTGCTGGCGCCGTGAGGCGCTCGCCCGATTACCGCTCGAGTCGATTTTCTCGGACGGCTACTCGTTCCAGGTCGAAACGCTCTTCTACGGTCTTTCCGCTGGCTGCACCGTCGCGGAGGTGCCGATCATCTTCGTCGAGCGCCGGCAAGGGGCGTCGAAGATGTCGACACGCGTGATGGCCGAGTCGATGATCACACCGTGGCGGCTCGTGGTTCGCGACGGGCGGGTGGGCCGAGCGGCGCAGCCGCCGTCGGGGTACAATCGCGGCGGTTCTGGCCGATGAACGCCCTTGCACGCTCGCGCTCGGAGGCAGGGCCCACGCACACCGGGCCGGTGTCGGCCCCTGGGCTGAGCATTTTCTTTCCCGCCTACAACGACAGCGGCACAATCGCGAGCCTCGTCATCCGCGCGGTGCAGGTGGCCGCCACGCTCACGCCCGACTTCGAGGTCATCGTGGTCAACGATGGCAGCCGTGACGCCACGCCCCTCATCCTCGACGAGCTCGCGGAACAGTATCCGGCCCACCTGCGCATCGTGCATCATCCCATCAATCGCGGATACGGCGGCGCGCTGCGCAGCGGCTTTGCGGCCGCCAGCAAGGACCTGGTGTTCTACACCGATGGCGACGCGCAGTACGATCCCGCAGAAGTCACCGCACTCTGGGGGCAGCTGACGGCCGAGGTCGACTGGGTCAACGGCTACAAGATGAGCCGTTCGGATCCCGTGCATCGGGTCGTGATCGGCCGCGTCTACCATCACACCGTCAAGCTGCTCTTCGGTCTTCGCGTACGGGACGTGGACTGCGACTTCCGGTTGATGCGTCGGGCGATCTTCGATGTCGTTCGGCTCGACAAGAACAGCGGCGTCATCTGCCTCGAGATGATAAAGAAGTTTCAGGACGCCGGCTTTCGCGTCGCGGAAGTACCGGTGCATCACTATCACCGCACGTACGGCAAGTCGCAGTTCTTCAACTTCCGCAGAATCTTCCGCACCGGGGTCGACGTCCTGAAGCTCTGGTGGCTGCTCGTGGTTCGAAAGGAGCACCTCAAGCCACAGCGGGACACGGTTGTCGCGTGACCCACACCGAGTTCTATCGGGGTCGCCGGGTCATGATCACCGGCGGGCTCGGTTTCATCGGCAGTAATCTCGCGCACCGCCTCGCCTCGCTCGGCGCCGACATTCTCCTCGTTGACTCGCTCATTCCCGACTACGGCGGCAATCTCTTCAACGTGTCGGGTATCGAGGATCGAATTCGCATCAACGTCGCCGATGTCCGACAGGCCAGCACGATGAACTACCTCGTGCGCGACCGCGAAGTGATCTTCAACCTTGCCGGCCAGGTGAGTCACATCGACAGCATGCGCGACCCGCACACCGATCTGGACATCAACTGCCGCAGCCAGTTGACGATCCTCGAAGCCTGCCGCCGCCACAATCCGCACGTCAAGGTGGTCTACGCGAGCACGCGTCAGATCTACGGCCGGCCCGACATGCTGCCGGTCACCGAACGTCATCTGGTTCGGCCGACCGACGTGAATGGCATCAACAAGGCGGCCGGCGAGTACTACCATCTCGTCTACAACAACGTCTTCGGGGTGCGCGCCTGCTCGCTCAGGCTCACCAACGTTTACGGGCCCCGGCAACTGCTGCGGCACAACCGGCAGGGATTCATCGCCTGGTTCATTCGCCTTGCGCTCGAAGATCGCGAGATTCCCGTCTTCGGCGACGGCTCACAGGTCCGCGACTTCGTCTACGTGGACGATGCGGTGGACGCGTTCCTCAGAGCGGGCGCGACCGATGCGCTGAACGGCGAGGCGCTCAACGTCGGTGGCAGTGAGCACATGGCGCACCGCGATCTGGTGCAACTGCTCATCGAGGTCGCCGGAACCGGCCGCTACCGATTCGTCGACTGGCCCGCGGAGAAGAAGGCCATCGACATCGGCAGCTTCTACGCCGACTCGTCGAAGTTCTCGCACGCGGTGGGCTGGACACCCGAAGTGAAGCTGCGCGAGGGTCTGACGCGTACGCTGGCGTACTATCGCGCCAACATGAGGCACTACCTCGACGACCCCGACACGGCGGAGGCGGCGCGGTGAGCGTGACCCCGGCACGAACGATCAGGTTCAATCTGCTCACGCCGGGCGAAGACGCGACGCGAGTCGACGCGGCCATCCATCGCGTGATCGAACGCGGGTGGTTCGTGCTCGGCCCCGAAGTCGAGGCGTTCGAGCGCGAGTTCGCGGCGGCCATCGGGACGGAGCTGGCGGTCGCCGTCGGCACCGGGACAGACGCCCTGGCGCTCGCACTGCGCGCGCTCGACATCGGTCCAGGCGACGAGGTCATCACCGCACCGCTCTCCGCCGCGTTCTCGGGCTTGGCGATCCTGATGGCGGGCGCGCGACCCGTGTTCGCCGATATCGATCCCGCGCGGCTCACGATCGATCCGCGCGCCATCGAAGCCGCGATTACCCCGCGGACGCGCGCCCTCATGCCGGTGCACCTGTACGGGCAGCCGGCCGACATGAGCCGGATCGTCGACATCGCGGAACGGCACGGCCTTCACGTCGTGGAAGACGCCTGCCAGGCGCACCTGGCGACCTGTGAGGGGCGACCGGTCGGAAGCCTCGGCACGGCTGGCGCGTTCAGCTTCTATCCGACGAAGAACCTGGGCGCGATGGGCGACGGCGGCGCCGTGGTCACATCGGATCGCGCCTTGGCCGAGCGCGTGAAGCGCTTACGAAACGGCGGTCAGACCGCACGCTATCACCACGCAGAGGCCGGGGTGAACAGCCGTCTCGACGAGATGCAGGCGGCGATCCTGCGCGCACGTTTGCCATTGCTCACACGGTGGACGGACCGGCGCCGTACGCTCGCCTCGCGCTATCGGCGCGAGCTCGCGGGTGCCGCCGTGACGATTCCGCCCGAGGAAGATGCCGGTCACGTCTATCATCTGTTCCCTGTCTTGAGCGAGAGACGAGAGGCGCTGCAAGCGCACCTCTCGAAATCGGGCGTGGAGACATTGATTCACTACCCGGTGCCGATTCCACGTCAGCCGGCGCTGGCCTCGACCGGGCCCGCGATGTGCCCCATTGCCGATCAGGTTTGTCGTCTGGTGCTCTCACTGCCGCTGTATCCTTCGCTCACCGACGCGGATGTCTCGGCGGTGGCCGAGGCGGTGCGGGCCTTCGGCTGAGGACCTCGTGTCAGTCCAGGACCTTTCGTTGATACGCTCCACGGGGCGATGCGCATCCTGATTACCGGCGGCGCCGGCTTCATCGGCTCGCACTTGGCCGAAGCCTTGCTCGAGGGCGGGCACGAAGTCCTGGTGCTCGACGATCTCTCGACCGGCTCGTTCGAGAACATCGCGCACCTCAAAGGTCGTGCGCGCTTTCACTACACGTTCGACACGGTCTTCAACGACCCGCTGGTGGCCGAGCTCGTCGACCGCTCCGACATCGTGTTTCATTTCGCCGCGGCCGTGGGCGTCAGGCTCATCGTGCAGGAGCCGGTGCACACGATCGAGACCAACGTGCACGGCACCGAGGTCATTCTGCGCCATGCCGCGAAGAAGAAAAAGCTCGTCTTCGTCGCCTCGACGTCGGAGGTCTACGGCAAGAGCACGGCGGTGCCGTTCCGCGAAGATGCCGACCTCGTCATGGGCGCGACGACGCGGCACCGGTGGGCCTACGCGTGCAGCAAGGCGCTCGACGAGTTCCTGGCGCTGGCGTACTGGAAAGAGAAGAAGCTGCCGGTCGTCATCGTTCGCTTCTTCAACACCGTCGGTCCACGGCAGACCGGCCAGTACGGGATGGTGGTTCCGACCTTCGTGCGGCAGGCGATCGCCGGAGAGCCCATCACCGTCTTCGGCGATGGCAGCCAGTCACGCAGCTTCACCTATGTTGGAGACGTCGTCGGCGCGCTCATGACG
>JAIVJN010000003.1 GCA_020200025.1 Acidobacteriota bacterium
CTAGACATCTTCTACGGAAGACATCGTAAGGGTTGAAGCAAGTTTTTTAGGCGGCAAGCGCGGCCTCCTGATGCAGTTTCTGGATTTCGGTCTCGAGTGGTTCCAACGCCGTGCGCAGGGGCCGCGGCAGGCGATCGGCATCTGCGAGCAGCGCCGGCCAGTGAGGTCGAAGCAGCCGCAGATAGAGTTTGCTGTAGAAAAAGGCCACCTTGAGCCCGTAGCTGGTGGCCGTGTAGCGATGGGTGCGCGGGATGCGATGAATGAGCCCTTTGAGTCGGAGCCGCCGCAGATCGTAGGTCATCTGGGCGGCGGAGTACGGACGGCCGAGGAGCGCGGCGACGTGCGGCCGCAACTCGGGATTCCGGAAGCCGCGCGGTAGATGCGTGAAGGCGGTAAGCGCTTGGAAGAGCGCCATCACGCGGGGATCGCCGAAGCGGAGCGCCGAGGTGCGTTGCCCGTCTTCGATGGTGGGCTGCTGCAGCCGGTCCATGGCGTCCTGTGTCAGCACACACTGCTGGCTGACCCGCTCGACCTCGAGGACCTTGCGGTTGACCTGATCGCCCAGATGTCGAAGGTGGGTCAAATTCGAGACGGCCTTGGCGACGTAGAAGTCCTTCGGATTGTTGATCGTGGTCTCGGTCCGGAGCGCGCGTTGCTCCTTGAAGTACTGCTTGACGTGGGAGGTCTTGTACTCGATATGCAGACTGGGCTCGACGCCGTCGGTGATCACGCGCGTGCGATACCCCCAGGCCGGTGGGGGCGTGGCCTTCGTGAGGCGGAGCGGAAACAGCAAGCCAACTCGATCGGGACGGCCGAGGTCCAGATTGTCGCGAATCACCGCTTCGAAGAAATGCCGCCCTTGCACCGGTCGCGCAAACACCTGCGTCAGGCTCACTTCCACTTGCTGCAGTGCGAGCCGATGCGTGTAGCCGGCGGCGTGATCGGCCGCGGTGAGCGGCGAGGGCAAGCGGCTGGTCCAGCGATCAAAGAAGGCCTGCAGGTCGGTGGGCCCGAGCTGATCGCAGAGCGTCTGCAACCGGGCCGGGTCGGCGCAGGCGAGAAAGCCGTTGTCGAGACTGTCGAAGGCGACGTCGGCCCGCTGGAGTTGCTGCTTCACCCACTCATGCCCATTGAGACAGAGCTTGATGGGGTACGGCAAGTAGGTCCCGATCTTCAGGAAGGCCGGGCCCCAGTCCGGATCCTGCACGTAGAAGTAGTAGTGATTCACCGCGACCGATTGGCGGGAGAAATCGAAGGAGACCGCCTTGCCGGGGCCGCATCGTTTCTGGGCTTTGAACGCGCGCATCTTCTCTTGGGCCACGCCGATCACCACCACGCCGTCCCGCATCGGCCGGCGTGCGCGATACGCGGCGACCACGTCATCCTTGCGTTGCCCGCGTTCGAACGCGATCAGCGGCACGTGGGACGCCGTCGCATACTGCTTGATCGCGGCGACGAATCGATCGTGGATCGGCGGGAACAGCGCCGGCGACGGAATCGGGTGCCCCAAATGATCGCGCAGGAAGTAGCACAGCCCGCCGGAGGTCTGGAGCTTCGGCATGTACGCGTGCAGGTACAGCCGATCCAGGCAGCGGATGGACAGGGTGACGTGGTCGCGAATAAGCTCGTGGACGTTGGGCATCGGCGGCTCCTTTGGCGAGGAAATCGCCCGATGCTACTCCACCCGGAGTGCGCCGATGTCCGTGACGTCGGCGCCAACGCTTTTATTACCAGTGAAGCTGCGCCTCAAACCGGCCCTCGCGCTCTTCACTCGACGGTTTGAGGCGCAGCTTCACTGGCAGCCCGTGGTTTGCTGGTCCGGGGGCACCGCGGCTCTTAGTCCCGACTGTGCTTGGGGGATGACATGAAGCCAATGCTCGTGTGTCTGTGGCTGCTCGCGCTCTCGCTCAGCCCGGTCGTTGCTGACGCCCAGATCGAGCAAGGGCGGCTGAACGGGACCGTCAAAGACGCGCAGGGCGGCGTGCTGCCCGGCGTAGCCGTGACGGCGACGTCGCCGGCGCTCATCGGATCTCGCACGGCCGTCAGCGAAAGTGATGGCCGCTTCCTCATCGCCAACCTGCCGTCAGGTGTCTACGGCGTGAGGTTCGAGCTGCAAGGGTTTCAGACCGTGCTGCGCGAGAACATCCGCCTCACGCAGGGCGCGACGCTCACCGTCGACATCGATCTGCCGGTCGCCACGCTCGCGGAGAGCATCACCGTCACCGCCGAATCGCCCATCGTCGATACCACGACGACCAAGGTGGGCGCCGAGTTCAATGCCGAAGTCCTCTACAACGTCCCGAGCGCGACCGACCTGTGGGCGTCGCTGGCGCAGACGCCAGGCGTCCGGATGCGCGGCTACGACGTCGGCGGCAGCCACAAGAGCCAGCAGAACGGCTACGAGGCGTTCGGCATCCGCGGCCAGAACAAAGTGATGTTCGAGGGCATCGACACGACCGAGGGCGACAACGCGGCGTTCTTCTACTCGCAGTATTTCGCGGTCGACGAGGTGGCAATCACCGCGGTTGGCGGCGACGTCGAAATGAGCTCGCCCGGCACCGCCATCGTCCAGACATATAAGAGCGGCGGCAATCGCTTCTCCGGCATCGAGAGCCTCACCTATGAAGGCGAGAGCTTCGTCAGCGACAACACGAACGACGAGCTCAGCGCCCGCGCATTCACGGGCAATCCGAATCTGCTGTTCTACGAAGTGCATTTCGACCTGGGCGGGCCAATCCTCAAGGACAAGCTCTGGTTCTACGGCGCATACAACTACTTCAAGCTCGACAAGGCGCTCTCGGGCGTCCCGCGCGAGGTGGCGACCGATCCGGTGACCATCGAGGATCCGTTGCTCAAGGTCACATGGAAGGCGGCGGGCAACGACACGCTGTCGTTCTTCTACCAGCCGCGCAACTACAAGAAGAAGCCGAACCGGAACCTCTCGGCGGCGACCGCGCCCGAGTCGGTGCTCGGTCAGGCGAGCAAGACGTGGATCAAGAAGGCGGCGTGGAGCCGGGTGTGGTCGAACCGCCTGTTCATGGACGTTCGGGCGGCCGCGTGCTGCGAGATCTGGCCGATGGTGACGCGCGTGGATGCCGCCACGAACCCGGCACGTCAGGACACGGGCACGCAGCTCATTACTGGAGCTGGGTGGGACGCCTTCACGCTCGACTACCAGAAACCGCAAGCCTCGACGACGTGGACCTACTTCCTGCCGGATAAGAAGGGCAGCCACGACATGAAGTTCGGTTTCGAATGGATCGAGAACCGCTATCAGCAGGGCATCAACGGACAGTCCGGACAGATCCGCTACCTCGATCTGAACGGCGCGGTCGATCGGGTTCTGATCAACGACACTGGCCGCTTCGACGAATTCGGCAGCTCGTGGAACCCGTCGTTCACGTCCAACCGGATGATCTCTGCCTTCCTGCAGGATCGCTGGTCACCGACCCGCAACGTCACCATTCAAGCGGGTCTGCGCTTCGGTCACCAGCGCCCGTCCTTCGAAGAGGGGAGCCGCAACCCAGTTCGCAGCGAGCTCTTCCCGCAGATCACCGTCCCGGAGCAGGTGTTGTTCACGCGCAACAACGTCGCGCCGCGGCTCGGCTTGGTGTGGGATCTGTTGGGGACGGGACGGACGGCGCTCAAGGGGTCGTACGGCCGCTATTACGCGATCTACGCCAACAACTTCAACACGGCCAACCCTGGCGGCGTCAACAGCCGCACCTTCCGCTTCCTGGATCAGAACGGCAATCGCCTGTACGACGGTCTCGCGGAGCTCGGCGCCCAGACGGCGGCCACGGGCGGCGCCAACACCACAGTCGATCCAGACCTGAAATCGCCCTATGCCGACGAGTACAGCGCCTCGATCGAGCACCAGTTCTGGGGCGAGGCGTCGGCCCGGGCGGTCTACGTGCGCAAGATGACCCGGAACGTCTTCGGCTTGGTGAACGAAGCGTGGCTGGGCGCGGTCACGGTCCCGATTCAGCGGCCGAACCCTCTCGCGGCGGGCGCCTTCATCAACGCGCTCGACATTCCCAACGAGCTGCGCGGCGTGGTGCGTAACCGATTCATGAACATCCCCGATTCGGACGCCAACTACGACTCGATCTCGCTCTCGGCTCAGAAGCGCTTCGGGCGCGGCCTCTTCGTGCAAGGCAGCTTCGACTATCAGTGGCGGGACGAGCTGCGCCAGCCGGCGACAGCCGATGTCTCCACGAGCCCGCTCAACACGGATCCGATCGGTGTCTACTCGTTCGGCAGCAACTTCCCACTGAGCTACAGCGCCGATGTGCCAAACAGGCAGGAGAACACAAACTGGCAGTATCGGCTGCTGGCGCGCTACGAGTTCCCGCTGCAGATTGCGGCCGCGTTCAACTACCGCGTGCAGAGCGGCTTCCCCTTCTCGTACATCGCGCCGGTGTCACTGCCGAATGCTGGAACCCAGAACGTCTTCATCGAGAGCCTCGACACGAACTACAGCGACTCGGTGTCCATCTTCGACATCCGCCTCGACAAGTCTGTCGAGATGCGCGGCGTGAAGTTGACAGGTATCTTCGACGTCTACAACCTGTTCAACAGCAACACCGTCACCAACTTCTTCCTGACGACAGGCACGACCTTCAATCGGGTGATCGCGGCGCTCGATCCGCGTGCCTTTCAGATTTCAGGGAGGATTCAGTTCTGAGGGTCGGCCGGCGGCTGAAGCGGACCTGGGCTGCTACGCTCGGGACGCACCCGCCAGCCAGCGGGCGAGATCGCGAAAGGCTCGCCCGCGGTGCGAGATCGCCGCCTTCTCGAGTGGGGTACACGCCGCCAGCGTCATCCCCAAGGGTGGATAGAAGAAGAGCGGATCGTAGCCGAAGCCGCCGTCGCCACACGGCTCGGACGCCACGGTACCGTCCACCGCGGCTTCGGTCTCGAACAGCAGCTCGCCGTGGCGAACGACCGAGATCGCGACCACGAAGCGCGCGTCACGCGTGGCGTTCGTATCGGCGTCGAGACGCCGGCCAATCTCACGAAAGCGCTGCGGGTAGGGCACGTCGATGCCGAGAAAGCGCGCCGAATGCACTCCCGGTGCGCCGTCGAGTGCCGCAATTTCAATTCCCGAATCTTCGGCGACGGTCATGAGACCCGAGGCCGCAGCGTAGGCGAAGGCCTTGATGCGCGCATTCTCCCAAAAGGTCGTGGCCGTCTCCTCTGGGGACACGATCGGCGGGATGTCCGCCAGCGTGACGATCTCGAGATCGAGCGAGTGAAGCAACGGCACGATCTCGCCGATCTTGCTGCGATTGGTGGTGGCGACCAGGAGCTTCACGAGGCACATGTCTAACCAACCGGGTTGCTCTTTGCGCCTTCGCCGCGAGCAACCCGATTGGCTGTTTCCGAGCAACCCGGTTGGCTATCTTCCCAAAATCGGCCCGACAATCGCGCGTTGCTTCGCGAAGAGTTGTTCGAGGCCCTGGTCGGCCAACGTCAGCAGCCCATCGAGCGCGTCCCGATCGAACGGCTCGGTCTCGGCCGTCCCCTGAATCTCGACGAATCGCCCGTCGCTGATCTTCACCACGTTCATGTCGACGTCGGCTTTCGAATCCTCTTCATAGGCCAGATCGAGCAACGGCATGCCGCCGACGATGCCCACGCTGGTGGCGGCGATGTAGTGGTTGACGGGCAGCGTCCGCAGGTGATCCTGTTTGCGCAGCTTGTGCAGGGCGAGCACCATGGCGACGAATGCGCCGGTAATCGACGCGGTGCGGGTGCCGCCGTCCGCCTGGATGACATCACAATCGAGCCAGATCGTGCGCTCGCCCAGCTCCGTGAGCCGCGTCACCGCTCGCATCGATCGCCCGATCAGCCGCTGAATCTCCATCGTGCGGCCGCCGACCTTTCCGGTCGATGCCTCACGCGTCGAACGCGTGTTCGTGGCGCGCGGCAGCATCCCGTACTCCGCCGTCACCCACCCTTTTCCGGTCCCGCGCAGGAACGGCGGTACCCGATCCTCGACGCTGGCCGTGCAGATGACGCGCGTGTGGCCGACCTCGATCAGCACCGATCCTTCCGCGTGCATCAGGTAATCCGGGGTCAGGGTCGTGGGCCGTAGCTCGTGCGGGGCGCGATCGTAAAGGCGACTCATTGCTGGATCAACATTTCATTCTTTCGCAAGGGGCGCCGCAAGTCTACATGACCGGCGAGCGTGTCGACTTCGCGTCCGTCGATGAGCAGCTGCACTTGTGGCACGTCCGGAAGGTTGACCGTGACGGCGTTGACGATGGTGTAAACGGTGAAGATCTCGTTCATCGACCCGCCGGGATGCTTGTTGCGGATGGTCCCCTCGAGATCGACGAACATCTCGTTGGCCTCAGACAGGTAGATTCCTCGAAGCGTCGTGCCCGAAGGGATCGTACTGGCCAACGGCTCTGGCGGCGGTTCGGAGATTTGCGCCTCGACGATCGCTCGTGCCTGGGCGACGACGCCCTCTGCCAGCGGCACTTCGCGCGCGACGGGCACGAGCTGTTGGCCGTTCTCCGAGGCGAAAAAGAGCGTGGCGCGAATCCGCGGGACGGCTGGCGGATCAGCCGGGCTCGCGGGGGCTGTTGGCGTGGCGACCGCATCCACCACCGCAGGATCGGTTGTGCGCAGCAGGCGGCCCAGGCCGACCATCAGCGCCCACGCAAGTGCCACGGCGACCGCGGTGGCGGCGATGCCGATCACGACCCGACCAGGTGTCATGGGGGCGGGCGTGGTGGGAGGCCGGCAGCCGTCACCGGCGTCCGCTCCACGAAATCTCGGTAGCGCACGAGGCCGTCGAGCAACGCCTCGACCATCCGGGTCTGATATTCCGCCGATACGAGGGCCGCTTCCTGATCGGGATTCGAGAGGTAGCCCATCTCGACGAGCACCGCAGGCATATTGGCGCCGACGAGAACCCGGAACGGCGCCTGCTGCACGGCGCGCGGACTCATTTCGACTTTGATGCGAAGAGCCTGTTCGACAAACCCCGCGAGGCCCGACGACTGTTCCAGATACCTCGTTTGCGCGACGTCCCACAAGATCAAATCGATCGAACGCGTGCCGCCGCCGAGCACCGGCAGCGACGATGTGTCAAGGTCCATCACGCGCGGGCCCTCGCTCTCTCCTCGCTCGGCACTCAGGTAGTAGACTTCGGCGCCTTTCATCGCCGGGCGCAGCGCGGCATTGGCGTGGAGGCTCAAGAAAACGTCCGCTTTGTGGCTATTGGCAAACGCGGTACGCTCGTCGAGGGTCATCCCACGGTCGTCGTCGCGCGTCAAAAACACCCGAAGGCCGAGCCGGCTCTCGATGAGCGTGCGCAGGCGGCGGGCGATCGAAAGTGTCACGTCCTTCTCGACACCCCCGCGCGTGCCCTGAGCGCCAACTTCCTCGCCCCCGTGACCCGGATCGACGACGCGCGGCACGCGCAGATCGCCGACCACCAGCAGGCGCGCGGCGCGGCGGAGATCGAGCCGGGTGTTGAGCATGGGTGCAAGCGCCCGCGGCAGAAAATCGATGGGCACCAGCCAGCGGTTCCCTTGACGCCGGGGCGCCGAGGGCAGCGAGACCAGCCGGCCAGCGACCGACACCACGGTTTGATCAGACGTGAGGACCATCGTGCGGTCGCCGACCGTCACGGTGACGCCCCCTGCCAGCCGATCGTCGCGCACGACCGCCCCAAAGGCGGCCGCCACCTCGTCGAGCGCGACATAGTCCTGATTGTTGACGGACACGACCTCCAGCGTGCGACGTCCCTCTCGCGACAGCACCGTCAGCGACGGCGTCGCGACCTGCGCGGAGAGCGCAATGGTCAGGACGACGACCGGCAGCGTGATGCGAAAAAGAAGGATGGAACACGCACGCGGCAAGATACGTACATGATAGCCCGCGCGCCAGGCGTCGCGGTGCGCCGCTCCCCGGAAACGATCTCACGCGCGAGGAGCCTGCAGGCGGCTCGCTCTCGCCCTCGACACGGCTAAAACGGCGCGGTGGCGTCGTTCCGCAGTTGCAGCCCCATGAATCGTGTGCCGGGCACCGGCGACTCGTAATACGGGTCCACGTCACGGAAGCCGAACGCGGCGTAGAGCTGCTGGGCCGCCTGCATGACGGGAAGCGTATCGAGGACGATTTCGCGATATGCGCGGACCCGCGCCTCGTGCAGGATGCGCTCGACGAGCCGCTGGCCCAGACTCAGGCCACGGGCGCTCGGCCGCACGTAGAGGCGCTTCATCTCGCAGCGCCCGCCGCGAAGCGCGCGCAGCGCCACCATGCCGGCCGGTTGATCGTCGGCGGTGGCGAGCAGCAACGCGCCCCCAGGAGCCCCATACTCGCCCGGCAGATCGTGATACTCGCGCGCGAAGTCCTGGAACGACAGATCGAGGTTCAGCCACGCGGCGTATTCGTCGAGGAGCGTCCGGATCGCTGCGAGATCGCCGGCGCGTGCTTCTCTGATCGCGATGGATGTCGACATCATCTTCAGGGCGCGAGTGGCCAGCTCGAGCCCGACAATCGTCAGTCGCGACGCGGAGCTTGGCCGACCCGTGCCAGATCTTCAGCAGCCGTTTGCAGCCGTGTGAGCGACACCGACGGGACCCGCTGGAGCACACGGGCACGCACGACCAGTCGCAGCAAATCGAAGGTCATTCGTGCGCCGTCCACCGGAACGTTGACCGTCGAGCCCGCATCGTGCGCCCAGCGGACCGGCACCTCGAGAATACGGAAGCCGAACGTGCGTGCAAGCCACAGGCTTTCGACGTCGAAGGCAAACCGCTCGATGGTCAAATGCGGGAACACGGCCGACGCCGCAGCCTTCGACCACAACTTGAACCCGCACTGCGTGTCGTGACATCCCGAAAGTCCGAGCAGCCGCACGGCGAGGTTGAAACCACGTCCCATCCATTCCCGCGATGACGACTGCCTGATCAACCGCTCGGACCCTACGACTGCTCGCGACCCGATGATGACGTCGGCGTGCTCTCTGTGCACCTCGAGCCGATCCAGCTCGGTCAACGGGGTCGACAGGTCGACATCCGACATCAAGATCCAGCGGCCGGATACGTGACGCATGGCTTCCCGTACCGCCGCTCCTTTGCCGCGATTCTCCGGCAGCACCACACATCGAACGGCCGGGTCCAACCTCGACGCCTGTTGTGCCATCGCCTTCGTCTCGTCCCGGCTGCCATCATCGACCACGATGATCTCGTAGGCGAGACCTCGGCGCCGGCAGTATGCCGTCGCCTGCTCGAGCGCGCGGGGCAGACGCGGCGCTTCATCGCGGGCGGGGAAGACGATGGACAGATCGAGTGGAATCGAACCCATGGAGACGCGCGCCGATTGAATGGCGGCGCTGGCGCGATTATAAGTGATGCCACAGATCGCGCCGGTTCGGCCCGGCGCAAGACGCATTCGTTGCCCCTTCATATGTCGCAGACTCCCGAACGACGCGCCAGCCTATTGGCGCGCGTCACACCCCTCGCGCCCGTGCTGCTGCTCGCGACGTTTGCGACGCTGGCGTCCGTCTCGCTGACCCTCGATTCGCCGACCTTCGACGAGCCCACCCATCTCCTGGCGGGTGTCTCGTATCTGCAAACCGGAGACTTCCGGCTCAACCCCGAGCACCCGCCGCTCGCGAAGATGTGGGCGGCTCTGCCGCTCGTGGCGAGCGGCGTCGAACATATCGACCCCACCGCCATTCGCTGGCGCCGCGCGCGCCAACGGGAGATGGGCTTCGAGTTCGTCAACGGTCGCTTCGAGGATCGTCAGCGACTCGATCCGAACGCTCGACTCGTGCCGGCTCGTCTCGCCATGGTCGCGGTGGGTCTTCTGCTCCTCGGCGTCATATATCTCTGGTCACGGGAGCTTTGGGGACCTCGCGGGGGACGACTCTCGCTCGTTCTGGCGGCACTCTCACCGACGATGCTGGCCCACAGCCGTCTGGTCACGACCGATGTGCCCGCGGCACTTGGTTTCGCGGCGACGCTGTGGTGCTTCTGGCGCTTCTGTCGCAACCCCTCGCTCGCCCGCGCGCTCGCGCTCGGCGTCGTCTTGGGCTCGGCGCTCCTAGTCAAGTTCTCGACCGTCATGCTGCCGCCGATGCTGATCGGACTGCTCGCTGTCTGGGTGATCGTGCCGCCGGCGGGGAACGTCGCCTCGTGGACGAGACTGCGCCGGCTCACGACGGGGATTGGTGCTCTGGCACTAGCCGCCGTCGTGAGCGTCGCGGTGGTCTGGGCCGGCTACGGCTTTCGCTACAAAGCGATGCGCACCCCTGATGCCGTGATGGACTGGCCGGCCCCCTCGGATACCTTGCAACGCTCGCTCACGTGGGTCAGGCACAGCCGATTGTTGCCGGAAGCCTATCTCTACGGCATCTCGTATGTGTTGTCGAAAGCCGATCGCCGAACGTTTCTCAACGGTCGCATCCTCGAACATGGGTCCCATCTTTATTTCGCCGAAGCGTTCGCGCTCAAGAGCACGCCTGCGCTGCTGGCGTTCAGCGCCTGGCTGTTGTGGCGAGCCGTCCGCGGCCGCTGGTCGTTCGACGGGTGGTCTCTGTTCATCCCGATTGCCGTCTACGGGCTCGTCGCTGTGCTGTCGCCGCTCAACATCGGTCATCGTCATCTATTACCCGTCTACGCCTGGCTCTTCATTGCACTAGGCGCTTTGGCCTCGGGGGTCCAGACCAGCCGTGTGGCGACCATCGCCATGGCCTTCCTGATCGCGGCGCACGCGCTCTCTTCGGCGAGTGCCTTTCCGCGCTATCTCGCTTACTTCAATGTCTTGGCTGGCGGCAGCGCCCGCGGCTGGCACTATCTTGTGGATTCGAACATCGATTGGGGTCAAGATATGCGGCGCCTGCGCGCGTGGATGGACGAGAACGCGGTGCCACGCATCTACCTCGCCTACTTCGGCAGCGCCGACCCGGCCACCTACGGCATCCGCTATCGCCCGATCGTGATGGTGGAGGATTTCGAGGAACGCAGGCCAGCTTACCCTGAGCCTTCGGAGTACTTCGCCGTCAGCGTCACGCTCTTACAGGGTCTCTACGTCACGTCGCCCGAGGTCGGGCAGTGGCTGAGGCACGTGCGCGACGAGATGACGCCGGTCGACCGTGCCGGCGATTCCCTCTTCATCTACCGCATGCCGGCTCGGTAGCAGCCCGACGGCAAGCAGGTCATCCCTCCGCATCGGTTGACGCCTTCCCGCTCCGCCGAGGACGATACGGTCATGCGCGTGCTCGTGGTCGAGGACGACGAGACCATCGCCAATTTCGTCGCCTCCGGCTTACGCCAAGAGGGCTTCCTCGTCGATCGTGCCGAAAACGGCGTCGACGGGCTCGATATGGCGCAGACCGCGCCATATGACGCGGCAGTGGTCGACGTGATGCTTCCACGCCTCGATGGCCTCAGTCTTGTCGGCGCGCTCCGTCGAGCCGGCGTGCAGACTCCCGTGCTGTTCTTGAGCGCCAGGCACACCGTCGATGATCGCGTCAGTGGGCTGCAGGCGGGAGGAGACGACTATCTCGTCAAGCCCTTTGCGTTCGTGGAGCTGCTCGCACGCGTGCGGGCGTTGACGCGTCGGGGCGCTGCCCCCACCGAGCCGACGAGACTGGGCGTTGCCGATCTCACCCTCGATCGCGTGACACGCCGGGTGGAACGGGCGGGCGAGCCCATCGAGCTCCGCCCGCGCGAGTATGCCTTGCTCGAGCTCCTGATGCGTCACGCCGGCCAGGTGATTTCGAAGACGATGGTGCTGTCGCACGTCTGGGAATATAGCTTCGATCCAGGGACGAACGTGGTCGACGTGTTGGTGTTTCGTCTCAGAGAGAAGATCGATCGGCCGTTCGAGAAGAAGCTCCTGCACACGGTGCGCGGCATCGGCTATGTCCTCAAGGTGGAGTGACCGTCACGAGGAGGCGGCGGGGTCGCGCCCGGGCGGCATGCGCTACGCGCTCGGCTTGCGCCTCGCCCTTTGGCACGGCGTGCTGTTCATCGTCAGCGCGACGGTCCTCGTCGCCTTGACCTACCTGCTCCTGGCGCGATCACTTGCCGCACAAGATCGTCAGGTCATTCAGTCGATGCTCACGCGCTATGTCAGCGCCTACGACTCGGGCGGGCTCGGGGCGCTCGAAGGCGCGATTGCGGCCGATCGCGGCGCCGGCCGCCACGAGCGGCTGCTGGTGCGGGTCGTTGGCCAACGCGCTGAAGCCCTGTATGTCAACATTCCGGCAGGTTGGAATGAGTTCGACCTGAGCGAGCTCAACGTGGGTCGCGACGCCCGGTCGTGGTGGTTGTCGATTCCGGGGCGTGTCGATCGAACGACTCTCGAGGTCGCGACTCTCCGATTGCTGGACGGCACCGTCGTGCAGGTCGGCCGCAGCTCGGACGTCCGCGACGAGCTGCTCGCTCAGTTCCGCTCGCGCGTCCTCCTCGTCCTGGGCCTCATCGTCGGCATTGCGGTGCTCGGCAGCGGGTTTCTCACCTACGTCGGCCTGGCGCCGGTTCGTGCCATGGCCGCGGCGGTTCGGTCAATCGTGCAGACCGGGCGACTCGACGCGCGCGTCACCACGCGTGGGACCGGCGATGCCCTGGACGATGTCGGCGTGCTCGTCAACGGCATGCTCGACCGCATTCAGGCGCTCGTCAACGCGATGCGAGGCGCGCTCGACAACGTGGCCCACGATCTCAGAACGCCGCTGGCGCGAGTGCGCAGCGTGGCCGAGTCGGCGCTTGCCTCCGACGATCCGGCAGCCGCGCGTGACGCGCTTGCGCGCGTGCTCGAAGAGACCGAGCGAGTAAACACCATGTTGACGACGCTGATGGATATCTCGGAGGCGGAAACGGGCGCCATGCGCCTTGCCCGCACGCGCATCAGCGTGGCATCCGTCGTCGGCGAGGCGATCGACCTCTACAGCGATCTGGCGGAGGAGCAAGGGGTTGTGTTGAGGGCGACCGTCGATCCGGCAATCGCCGTCGTCGCGGACCCCACGCGGCTGCGGCAGGTCATCGCCAACCTCGTGGACAATGCCATCAAGTACACCGACGCCGGCGGCGAAGTCGTTGTCGATGCCCAGGATGCGGCCAGCGGCGTCACGGTGCGCGTCCGGGATACCGGTCACGGTATCGCGCCAGACGACTTGCCGCGCATCTGGGACCGGCTCTATCGAGCCGACGCCAGCCGATCGAAGCGGGGCCTCGGCCTCGGTCTGTCGCTGGTCAAGGCCATCGTAGAGAGTCATGGCGGCCGCGTCGCGGTTGAATCCACGCCCGGGCGGGGGAGCACGTTCTCGATTACGTTGCCCCGAACCGCGATAGAGGCGTGAAGACGTCGTGGCACATGACACCGAAGTAATGTTCGAGACACCGTCCGGTCATGTGGGATTTCGTCTCATGGAGTGGAGGCTGGATGAGGCCTCCAGGAGGAAGGCATGAGCGAATTCGTGCAGGCAACACGTTCATCTCGCAGACGAGTGCAGGCGTGGGGCGGCGCCCTGGTCGCTGTCGCGCTCGCCGCCGGCGCCGGCGCGTGGTACGAGCGGGACGGAGGTATCGAGGCAGCCGCGGCTGTCGCAACCGCCGAGCCGGTCCAGGTGGCGCCTCGCGCCGGCGTCAATCCCGAATCGTACGCCGATCTGCTCAGTAAAGTGGCGCCGGCCGTGGTGACCATCCGCTCGCAGCAGATGGTGCAGCAGACGCAACTGCCGTTTGGCGACGATGAGCTGCGCCGATTCTTCGGCGACCGCCTGCCGCGCCAGCAGCAGCCGCGACGCGCCAGCGGGCTTGGATCGGGCGTCGTGATCACCGAGGACGGCTATGTGCTGACGAACGAGCACGTCGTCTCCGGCGCGCAGAAAGTGGTCGTCGAGCTCGGTGACGGGCGCAGCTTCGAGGCGAAGATCGTCGGCCTCGACAAGCCCAGCGACCTGGCCGTTCTCAAGGTGCCGGCCACCGGATTGAAGACACTGCCGGTGGGCGACTCCGACAGCGCCCGCGTCGGCGATGTCGTGTTCGCGGTCGGCAACCCGCTCGGCATCGGTCAGAGCGTCACGATGGGCATCATCAGCGCCAAGGGTCGTGTGTCGGGCGGCGGTGAGGGCACCTTCGAGGACTTCATTCAGACCGATGCGCCCATCAATCAGGGCAACTCGGGCGGCGCGTTGGTGAACACACGTGGCGAGCTCGTCGGCATCAACTCGCAGATCCTTTCGCCCGTCGGCTACAACATCGGCATCGGCTTCGCCGTGCCGGCAAACATGGCCAGACACGTGATGGATCAGCTCGTGAAGAGCGGCACCGTTCGACGCGGGATGCTGGGCGTCACCGTGCAGAACATCACGGCCGAGATGGCCAAGAGCCTCGGGCTGGAGCAGACAACCGGAGCCATCGTGAGCGACGTGCAGCCTGGAAGCGCGGCGGCAAAGGCCGGCCTGGAGCAAGGCGACGTCATTCTGGCGGTGGACGGCAAGCCCGTGGATTCGAGCAACAGCCTGCGCAACCACGTGGCACCGCTCGGTCCGGAGGCCAGCGTCAAGTTGACGCTCGTGCGCAGCGGTGAGAAGCGCGACGTGTCGGTCACGCTGGCGGAGCTTCCGGGCGAGCGTGCAGACGGTCGGGGTCCTCGCTCGGCGGCGGAAGAATCTGCTGGCGGTCACGGACTGTCAGTCCAGCCCCTCACGCCAGAGCTGGCAAAGCAGCTCGGTGTCGAAGAGCAGCAGGGCGTGGTGGTCGCCGGCGTCAATTCAGAGGGGCCGGCGGCCGAAGCTGGACTCCAGCAGGGCGACGTCATCACACAGGCGAACGGGAAGGCCGTGACCAACGTCGGCGATCTGCGTTCAGCCCTCTCCGCCGATCGGGGCGACAAGCCCTCGTTGCTGCTCATCGTCCGCGAAGGGCGCAAGCTGTTCGTGACGATGGGCGCGGCCCGCGGGTAGCGACCAAGGATGTGATGGCGGGGCTGACTGAAGCCCCGCCATCACCTGCAGCAAGCGACACAGCTCGGGACCACGGCCACGTCGGCTTCGACACCGGGTCCGCGGCTCGTAGACAAGGCGGCGAGACGGTTCTATCATCGGCAGAGGAGTCACGAGGCCGATGCATGATCGGCGCTTCTCGGTCGTTCGTGTCGCCATCTTCTCCGGTTGGACCGCGGCGACTCTCGCGTCGGCCGCCCTCCCCGCGTTGGCTCAGACTTCACTGGTTGAACACGGCACGTATCAGGCGCAGCGGCAGGCGCGGCCGTCGCCCGATTTCCTGCTGCGCAAGCCGATTGGCTCGGTCGGCGTGCGCGGCAGTTGGGTCTTTGCGCGCGCCGACAGCGATCTCTACGACTTTGTTCAGGACCGCTTGACGGTGGACCCTGGCGACTTCAACACGCCGGCGTTGGCGGTCGACACGGCCGTGGCGCTCACGCCACGGTTCGAGGTGGTTGGCGGCTTTCAGCTCAGCCGCGCCAATGTCTCTTCCGAATATCCTGAATTTGTCGATAACAACTTCCTTCCCATCGAGCAGCGCACCCACTTGAAAGCGATCGACCTGAGCGTCAGTGCTCGATTCACGCTGGCCCCCCGGGGGCACGAGGTCAGCCGGTTGGCGTGGGTGCCGCGGCGGCTGGCGCCGTATCTCGCATGTCGCGTTCCGCATTTCTCGCCGGCCCGACCGTCCACGGGCGTCGAGTGCCGCACCAATAGGAGCACAGGACACCTCGGCTTGCGAAATCACCTGTAGTGGCGTGGCCGTTCGTCGGGGGCCGCCGTGGTCGGGGGGCTGAGAGCTTTGTCACTTCGAAGGTGTCTATTTCGCACCGCGTGCTCGGCGTACGCTTAGTACTGCGTTTCATAATTACGGTGGCATTCGGCCGGCGATGCCTCCCGCCTGGCGGCGTTGCTCCTCCCTCAAATACGCTAAGTATTCTCAGTCGTCGCGCCTTGCCAGACGGGCGCCTCGCCGCCCTCGATGCGTCACCGTAATTATGAAACGCAGTATTTAGTGCCCGCCATTTCCAAGCACTAAGATCAATGCCGATGAAAACGCTCAAGTTCGGCGGATCTTCGCTCGCCACCCCAGAACGCGTCGCGTCGGTCGGACGCATCGTTCTCGACTCGGCCAGACAGCAGCCCACGATTCTCGTCGTGTCCGCGTTCGGCGGGATCACCAACGGCCTGCTCGAGTGCGCGCATTTGGCGGAGCGCGCGGATACGGCGTACCGGCGGAAATGCAGAAAGATCGCCGATCGTCATCGCGCCGTCGCCGCTGCGCTTCTGCCGGGGCGAGGGCGGAGAGAGACCACAGCGGCCGTGAACGGGCTGCTCACGGAGCTCGATGACGTGCTGCACGGCATCGCCCTGCTGCGACACGCTCCGCTGCGGACGCTGGATCTCGTCGGCAGCTTCGGTGAGCGCCTATCGGCGACCATTGTGGCCGCATTCCTCCAGCGGTTTCATCCAGCCCGCTTCGCGGATGCTCGGAAGTTCATCGTGACCGACGGTCAATTCACGAAGGCAAACGTCGATTTCGAACGTACGAATCGGGCGACGCGCCGTTACCTGACGCCTCTTCTCGACGGGAAGCGCGCCAAGCGGTCCATCCCCGTCGTGACCGGTTTCATCGGCGCCACCGAGGACGGACAGACGACGACGATCGGGCGCAACGGCTCGGACTACACGGCTGCCATCGTCGGAGCGGCGATGAGCTCGTCGGTGGTGGAGATTTGGACCGACGTCGACGGCGTGTTGAGCGCCGATCCCCGGTCGGTCTCGTCGGCGTTCGTTCTGCCTCACATGACCTATGAAGAGGCGATGGAGCTCTCGTACTTCGGCGCCAATGTGCTGCACTCGGCGGCCATTGCGCCCGCTGTGGCGAAGCGCATCCCCATTCACATCAAGAACACGTTGAACCCAACCGCTCCGGGCACCGTGATCTCGCGCCGGGCCGATACCAGCACAGGAGTCGCCAAAGGGATTACTTCGATCGATGACATCACGCTCGTGACGCTTCGTGGCCTCAGCATGGTCGGCGTCCCGGGGACGGCCGAGCGACTGTTTCGTACGCTGGCCTCGCGTCGTGTCAACGTGATCCTCATCTCGCAGGCTTCCTCGGAGCATACGATTTGCTTCGCCGTCAGCCGCGACGATGCGTCGGAGGCCATCCGGGGGGTACAGCACGAGTTTCGCCTCGAGCTGCAACACAAGCTGACGACACTGGAGTCGAAGCCGCATCAGACAATCGTTGCCGTGGTCGGCGAAGGGATGAGGGGCACGCCGGGCGTCTCGGGCCGTATCTTCAACACGCTCGGCCGTCACAACATCAACATCAGCGCGATTGCACAGGGCGCTTCAGAGCGTAACGTGTCGTTCGTGATCGATTCGGCGGCGCAGATCCGTGCGCTGAACGTCATCCATCAGTCGTTCTTCGAGCCCCACACCAGGCTTGCCCTGGTCATTGTCGGCGTCGGCAACATCGGCGGTGCGTTGCTGCAGCAACTCCACAAACAGAGGCGCTACCTGTTCGATCGCGGGTTCGACGTGCGGGTGGTCGCGGTCGCCAACAGCCGCCGATTTGCCGTGGCGAGCGAGGGTTTGAATTTGGCTGGCTGGCGGGCGACGCTCGATGCGTCACCGCACCGGATGACCCCTGACGCGCTCGTGCGGGCGATACGGCCGCTCGACCTGACGAACGTGGCGCTCGTCGACTGCACGGCGGAAGTCGCCGTCGTCGACGCTTACACCGCATTCGTCGAGGCGGGACTGCACATCATCACGCCGAACAAACACGCGAACGTGCTGCCGTGGACGAGATATGCGGAGCTCATGGCGCTGCTCCAGACGCGGCAGCGCCACTTCCTGTGCGAAGCGAATGTGGGGGCGGGCCTGCCCATTCTCTCCACGCTAAAGGATCTCGTGGCGAGCGGCGATGTCGTCAACAAAGTCGAAGGCATCCTGTCCGGCACGCTCAGCTATCTGTTCAACCATTTCGACGGCAGTCGGCCGTTCAGCGATCTCGTTCGCTCGGCTCATGAGCTCGGGTATACCGAGCCCGACCCGCGCGAGGACCTGTCCGGTCAGGACGTCGCGCGAAAACTGCTGATTCTGGCTCGTCAAATGGGACTTCGGATGGACATCGAGGACATTCGCGTCGAGAGCCTCGTACCGCGCACGCTGGCGAAGGGCGCGTTCTCAGCGCGCTTCTTCGAGGCGTTCGCCGCGCACGACACAAACATTGGGCGACGACTCGCGGACGCCCGTGCCCGCAAGAAAGTGCTGCGCTACGTCGGGACCCTCCAAGCAGGCCGAGCCCGCGCGGCGTTGCAGGAATTCGCCGAGGATCATCCGTTCGCCGCGACGAAGGGGAGCGACAACGTCATCGCGTTCACGACGGACCGATACAAGGGGACCCCTTTGGTCGTTCAGGGCCCCGGTGCCGGTGCGGACGTGACCGCGATGGGGATCTTTTCCGACGTGTTGAAGCTGGTGCACTACCTGCCGCGTTAGCAGACGGCAGACGGCCCGCCTTCGCTCGCACCGTCGGATTCGCGAGCTTCGGCGAGGTCTCGCCGGAACGGCGCTGCGCGCCGCGGAGGCGGACAAGCGGCAAGCGGCAAGCGGCATACGGTACACGCAGACGGTAGACAGTAGGCGGCATGCGGCAAGCGGCACACGCAGACAGGCGACGGCTGCACTCTCCGCAGACCGCGTTCCAGTGACCACCCTGGCGTCACCTGCTGACGACATTCCGACGTGTCGCGGTGAGCGCGACCAATGGGCGCACCCCCTTCATCCCTCGGACATCAGGTGACGACGGCGACTCCTCGCGGAACGGCGTGCAACGCCTTTGACTCAGCGCTTTACGCGATCTCTGCCTTGACTTGCCGTGATCGCGGTCCGCATAATGCCTGCATCGGACACGCCAACGTCTGCTCGACTCAGAAGCGCTGGCACGGCGCGCCTCCCAGCCGCCGCCGCGGTCCGCCACTTGCATCTCGCCGGCTCACACCTGGAGCGCCATGTCGCTGGAAGAACGTATCCGACAATCTGTAGGCCATGCCCTCGATGACGTGCGCGCTCGAATGGAGGGCGAGATCCGCGCCATCGTCCAAGAGCTGGTGTCGTCGGCTGCCGAGGAGCGGCAAGCAGCGATCGCCAACGCACGCGACGCTGCCGTCGCCGACACTCGGCGCGAGCTTGAAAGCGAGGTTGCGCAGGCCCAGGCTCGCGCGCAAGCGACGTTGGATCAGCGCTTGAGTGACGCGCGAGCGGAACGAGAGCAAGCTACTCTCGAGCTTCGCGATCGGTTGACAGCCGAAAGCGAGGGGCGCCTGCAAACCGTGCTCGACGAAGCGGATGCTCGTGCCCAATCCGCCGCGGGCGAAACCGAGCGGCGCCTGGCGGAGGCGGCCGCTGACGGCGACGCCCGCGTGCGCGCGGCGGTCGACGAAGCGGAAGAGCGGGCAGCGCAAGCGCTGGCCGAATCCGTCGCCGCGGCCCGGGTTGGCGAACGCGAGTACGAGATGGCGGGACTCGCTCGACTGCTCGATGCGGTGCGCGGACTCGACGGCGCGGCGTCGTTGAGCGATGTCCTCGACGTGCTCGGGCAGGCTGCCGGACGCGAGACCTGCCGCGCCGCGCTGTTGGTGTTGCGCGGCGATCGTGTGCAGGGCTGGAAGGTCGTCGGATTCGGAGCCCTCGACAGCCAGCCGCGAAGCGTCGACTTGGCGCTCATCGACGCCGGCATTGTCGGCGCGGCCATCAGCGGCACGCGCGTGGTGACGACGCCGACCGACCACGACGGTCGGGGGCCTGGCTTCGCGGCGCTGCCCGCGGACCGCATCGGTATGGCCGTGCCCGTCCTGGTCGGCGGTCGCGCCGTGGCGGTGCTCTACGCCGATACCGCAGCCGGCGCCGATCGGGAGGTGCCGGTGCCGAGCGGATGGCCGGAGGTCATCGAGATCCTTGCCCGCCACGCCGGCCGGTGTCTCGAAGCGCTCACCGCTCAGCGCACGTCCCAGACGCCCTCATCCAAGGGTTCGGGGGCCGCCACGGCGAAGACCGCGCCCTCCGACCCGCAGACTCCCGATACTGCTTCGGCTCCTCGGACCATGAGCACGGTGGAGCCCGAGGTGTCCGCGCGGCGGCTCGCCCGGCTGCTGATCTCGGAGATCAAGCTCTATCACGAGGCGGCCGTGCACGAAGCTCGCAAGAGCCGCACGCTGCTCGCCCGTCTCGGCCCCGAGATCGATCGGGCGCGTCGCGCCTACGACACGCGCATTCCCGCCTCGCTCGCTTCGCGCGCCGATCTGTTCCACCAGGAGCTGATCGCGACGCTGGCCGGTGGCGATCCTTCGCTCCTCGGGGTACCCGCGTGACGACGCCTGACGGCGCGCTCCGCCGCACGCCACGTCGGGGTGCGGTCGTTGTCGCCGTCGCAAGCCTCGGTCTGATACACGCATCGGCCACGCCGCATGGCGCTCAAGACCCGAGCCGCAATCCAGGCGGCACCGATCGCGTCGTCGCAACCATTCACCCGCCGGTCCCAGCGGACCTTTCCACCATGTGGCTGGCCCCCCCGCGGCTCGATGCCGCGCCGACAGCCGCGTACGCCAATTTCGTCCGCGGCGTTCGGCTCCTCGACGAGGAGGACGAGGCTGCGGCGGCGTTGCCGCTCGTCAGCGCCGGCGCGCTGGCAAGCACGCCGATCGGCGACTACGCTCGCTACTACACCGCTCTCGCGCTGCAGCGGCTCGACCGACTGGCCGAGGCCGAGGCGCACTTGGCCGCACTGGCGGCTCGCGACATCGAAGGCCATTTGCCCGAGGACGCGGGGCTGAGGCTCGGAGA
The DNA here is from genome assembly GCA_020200025.1 of Acidobacteriota bacterium. Taxonomy (GTDB): domain Bacteria; phylum Acidobacteriota; class Vicinamibacteria; order Vicinamibacterales; family UBA2999; genus JAIVJN01. The sequence goes on from JAIVJN010000003.1 coordinate 20,837, forward strand.
AGTTCGCGAACGGCGCGGGGATCGAAGCGGTGCGCTCGCTGCCTACAACGCGCTGCTCGGCCGACCCAAGCTTTCGGCGCCTCAAGGATTGTTGCTGCGCATTGGCACGCTGGCGGAGGCCACTCGTGCCACCGACCGCGCAATCGAGGCCTACCGTCGGATCTACCGCGAGCATCCCCTCTCGCCGGAAGCGAGCCAGGCGGAGCTGGCGCTCACCAGGCTGCGCGCCTGGGACTTCGACTCCATCGATCGGGTTGCTCAAGAGCTGCCGCGTGCCGAGACGCTGTTTCGGTCGCGTCGATGGGCCGGCGCCCGCTCGGCGTACGAGCGACTCCGCGATGAAGTCAGAGGGGATCAGCGCGAGCTGGTCGACATACGGCTCGCGGCGATCGACGTGCTTGCCGGTGGCACACGCGAGGCGCGCGGGGCGCGCGACATCTTGCGACGCCTCTCTTCCGCTGGCGAACCGCGGGCCGAAGAAGCTCGCTTCTACTACCTGGCGGCGACGCGCGCCGCCGGCCAGCACGACGAGTACCTTCGCCTCGCGCGGCAATACGTGCAGGACTACCCGAAGAGCGCGTTCGCCGAAGAGGCACTCAATAATCTTGCAACGCATTACATCCTGGTCGACGAGGACACACGCGCTGAAGAGGTATTTGGCGAAATGCTCACGCGCTTTCCCACGGGTCGCTACGCGGAACGCGCGGCGTGGCGGGCGGGATGGTGGGCGTATCGCGCCGACCAATATCAACGGACGGTCGACGTCTTCGAGCGCGCGGCCGCGGCCGCCCCGCGCTCCGATTTTCGGCCAGCGTGGCTCTATTGGAGCGGCCGATCGTATGAATCGCTCGGCGAGGTCGCCGCCGCCGTGGCGCGCTATCGGCTCACGGCGACAGACTATCTGAACAGCTACTACGGTCGGCTCGCGGCGCGCCGGCTCGAGGCACGCAATGAGCCGTTGCCACCTTCCAGCGTGAAGCGCGTGGCGACGCCTGCGGATGCACCCTCGCTGCCGCCGTCGCGCGACCGCATCACGCTGCTCATCTCCTTGGGGCTGTGGCGTGAAGCGATGAACGAGCTGCAGTTCGCCCAGCGCGTCTGGGGCGACTCGCCGCGCGTGCAGGCAACGGTCGCCCTCGTGCAGAACCGGTTGCGCAACCTGCGCCTCGGCATCAACGCGATGAAGCGGGCGTACCCGCAGTATCTCGCCGCCGGCGGAGAAGATCTGCCGCGCGAGATCCTCGAGGTGCTCTTTCCGGTGGACTACTGGCCGTTGCTGCAGCGCCACGCCGCCCAGTTGGGCCTCGATCCCTATCTGGTCGCCGCGCTCGTGGCACAGGAATCGACGTTCGATCCCGTGATTCGCTCCTCGGCCAATGCCATCGGCTTGATGCAGGTGTTGCCGTCGACCGGACGGCACTTCGCGCGGCGTCTCGGCATACATTCGTTCTCTGCCATGCGTCTGACCGAGCCCGAGACCAACGTTCGTATTGGAACAACATACTTCCGCGACCTTATCGCCGAGTTTGGCGGCGCACACTTCGCCCTGGCGAGCTATAACGCCGGCGAGGGCCGCGTGCGCACGTGGAAAGCCGAGCGGCCGGGTCTCGAGCAAGAAGAGTTCATCGACGACATCCCCTTCCCCGAGACCCAGAACTACGTGAAGCGGATCCTGGGAACGGCCGAAGACTACCGTCGCCTCTACGACGGTGCCACTACCGAATGGACGACCACGGCCCGATCGGCGCTGCAGCCGGGACCTGCGGCCCAGAAGAAAGCCACCGCCTCGGCGCCGGCGAAGAAAGGTGCGACAAAAAAGGCCCCGGCCAAGAAGCGTCCACGGCCATAGCTGGTCACGCGGCTGCAACCAGGCGACTCCAAGCGCGAGCGCTCATCGCAGTCGGTACCAAATCACTCCATCCTCCTCCAGCACATATTCGAGGCGCGACACATTCTTGAGGGTTTCGAGCGCCGCGGCGCCGAAGCTCGCTTCGAGCGGCTGGCGATACAGCAGCACATCGGTCACGCCGATCGACTGCAGCTCGTCGAGCGCGGCTGGGGCTGGGAACGCCTGCAGCCGATTGGCACGTGCGTGGAAGGTCGCTGGGGCGAAGCTGCTGTAGCCGTTGACCATCGGCCTGAAGTGTCGCGTTTGCGCCAACAGGTAGGGCGCGTTCAGGTTGAAATTGCCGCCCGGATAGAGCGGAAAGATCACCAGCGCGGCCGCGTCTGGCGATCGTGCCAGACGATCGTAGATGCGTGGTATGCCGTCGAAGGGCACCAGACCCAGCGGCGCGCGCAGCGCTTCGAGGGTGGCCAGTGCCAGGAGGGCGGCAGCGGCCACCGGCCAACCTTTGAGACGCCGCCGGCTCCAGAATTCCTGAATGGTCGCCGCGCCGAACGCCGCCAACACGGCAACCGCCGTCAGTGTCAGCAGTCCCCAGCGGCCGACGACGCGAATGCCCTGCAGAGGCAGGACGTGCGCGTGCAACCACGTGTAACCGGGCAGATGTACACCGAAGGAGAACGCCAAGCCGAGGAGACCGAACGCCAGCGCCATTCGCGCCCGGCGGTCGCGCCAGGCGCGACCGGAGCCGAGCGCCACGAGCGTGAGGCCAAGCGCGGTCAGGCCAGGAAACAGCGCAGTCTGGCCGGTGAACGCCGCGCTCCACATCGCCAGATGCAGGCGCCCGCCAGTGGTGAGGTAGTCGGGCCACCCCGCAGAGTAGCGCGCAACCTCTTCGATCGGTCTGACGAGGCCCTGTTCAGCATGCACGCGCTGATACGGCAAGAGAAACGGCAGCAGCACGATCAGGCTGAGCGCTGCGGCTGCAACGAGCAATGGCCAGGTCCGCCGTCCGCGCTCCAGCCACCCGTCGGGGCGCACAGCCACGGCCGCTGCCAGAGCAAACGCCAGGAACACCATCGTGTAGTTCGAGCAGAGCGCCTGTAGGACGAACGCGGTCGCCAGCGCGATCGCGTCGATGGCTCGGTGGCGTGTCAGCAGCCGGTCGAGCGCGGCGATCGCCAACGGCAGGAACTCGAGATGCTGTGCCTGCAGATGAGGGAAGCGCACCAGCAAGTGCGCATTGAAGGCGAAGAGCGCACCACCGATCACGCCCGCGGCGGCGCTGCCGGTCCACTGTCGCAGCACCAGGGCCATCGTCCAGCCGGAAAGCGCGAGCCCGGCCATGACGAGCAGGTTGTAGACGAGCACGGGTGAGGCACCGGCCCAGTGCAGCGGCGCGCCCATCATCGAGGGCACGAACATGTGCTCGGAGTAGGCCAGCGTGTCACGCTCGGGATGGAAGATGGGCGCTTGAAAGAGGTGCAACGGGTTGCGCGTCGCCTGGTGACTGACCCACGACACGACCCATGTGTTGAAGGCGGTATCGTTGTTGTCGAGTCGCGAGAGCCGCGCGGGATCGGTGGCGAGAGGCCAGGTGTGGAGTACGGCCAGCCCGACGAACAGCGCCAGACTCTTATACGGCCACCAACGAGAATCAAGGGCAGAGCCCTTGGCTAGTTCGGCCAATCCACGATTTCGTAGAGCCAGACGTCCTCCTCCTGCATGAGCGGACGGAGATATCGGCCATAACTCTGGAGACGTTCGAGCAGACGCTCGCGCGACCGCCGATCGTACAGATCGAGGTGGAACACGACATAGCGCGCCCCGATCTTGCCGAGCAGCAGAAAGGACTCGCGCGAGGGGAACGAGCTGAGCGGCACGACCTGTTCGCGAAAGTCGCGTGGAATGTGGTCACTGTAGCCGTTGACGAGCGGCTGCCAGTGCGCGGTCGAGTTGAGCATGTAGTAGGCGTGCCGCGGGAAGTCGGGCCGCCGATAGAAGTAGGGAAACTCCGCCACCGGACCGCGCGGCAGCGTCGCGAGCATGGCATAGGCGCGCGGCACGGCGCTGGTTCACGAAGACCGACGAGGGGCGCTGCCATCAGCTCCGCCACCACCGCCAACGCCAACGCTGCAGCGATCGCGGTTTGCCGAGGGCGCGACGCGATCAAGCGTGCGACCGCGATGCCCGCGAGCACCGTGAGCCCGAGCGTCACCATGATGCCCATGCGCGCTGGCGCGCGGAGAAAGGAAAAGAGCGGAACGGTCTCGAAGAGCAGCGTATACAAGCCGGCGTCCGGACCAAACGAGGCCCACCATGCGATGACGATGATTGCCGCGTAGAAGAACACGACATCGCGCGGTGGCCGATCTTGCGCCGGCTCCGCTGGGCTTCGCGACCCGAGCCAGAAACCTGCAACGCCAAACGCCGTCACCAGCACGCCCGGGAACAGCACTTCGTTGAAGTCACCGAGCGCCGGCAGCCACCATCGATGCGCCCAGGCCGACGAGGCCAGCCACGCGCCGACGTCCGCCGAGTACATCCGCGCGTCGTCGAGTGTACGGGCGAAGCCCTGGTCCTGCTGGACGGCGATGTACGGATAGAAGAACGGCACGGTGAGGCCGATGCACACGAGCGCGGCGAGCCCCGTGGCCGTCCAGTATTCGCCGCTTCGCCACCGACGTCGGCTGACCGCGAACCAGAGCGTCCCGAAGGCGACCATGAGCCCGCCGAAGATGCCGTAATAGGCGCAGGAGAGGGCTTGCGCCCAGAGCAGCACGCCGAGCGTGACCGATCGGGCCACAGTGGGCCGATCGATCAGGCGGTGGAACGCCATCATGCAGAAGGGAAGCCCGCCGACGAGCATGAGCTGGATGTGCGCGGTCCGCGCGAAGACGAACGGGCAGAAGGCGTACATCACGCCAGCGACAGCCGCCCCGTGACGGCTGCCCGTGAGGGCGCGCACCAGATA
>JAIVJN010000501.1 GCA_020200025.1 Acidobacteriota bacterium
GCATCGACCGCTCCACCGGGAACAACATGGCAGACGGATGATCCGAGCCCTGCTTGCAGAAGGCCGGATTGTCAGGCCCCCGCACCGTGGCAGCCAACCACAGCCGGCCCGTCTTGTCGAACACGCCAGCCTCCGGCCCATTGGGACCGGTGACCACGCCGCCGATGTCATCGCTGTCGATGGCAACCGCATCACTCACTGGCTGTTGCGCACCGGAGAGCGCAAGGATGGAGGAGGCGAGCAGGCCCAAACAGCCTGCCCAGACAAGAAATCTGCGATGTCGAGGGAGTGGCACGATAGGTTCCTCCCTATTCAGTCTACCTTCGTACCTCCGCGTCCAAGACACGAGGAGTGTGAACGACTCGACAGTCAAATTCGCGTGAGCTCGAAGAGCGCCGGCGCGCGCGTCTGGTTCCGCGTCACGGTATTTCGCGCACATCTCGATATTTCGTCGAGCGTGCGGATCATCCTTCGAGCGCGGCGCGCGGCAACAGGGCCTGGCTCTTGAAGAGGTGCCCTGCCACTTGAAGCGGTAAGCCTCGCTTGAAGTGAGCCTCGAGTGGATCTCTCTCGAGCGGTCGGTTCGTCGAGCTCGTCAGCTACCGCACGCAACCCCCCATTCAGTTGAATCAAGTGGAGACGCAGACACAGGGAACGCGCGGCGCGTGGTTTGCAATCGCGTCACAAGCGGTGGGAACGTCCCTACTGCAGGGGTTCCAGATGTTTACACGACCCGTCAGTGATCTCGTCCGGCGGCTGGTGTGCGCCGGAGCCCTCGTGTCGGTCGCTGTCCCCACGGCCACCGCCACCGAGGCCGAGGGCCAGTACTTCGGCCGAAACAAGGTCCGGTACGAAGACTTCGACTTCAAGGTGCTGAAGACGACGCACTTCGACATCTACTACTACCCACAGGAAGCCGACGCCGCGCAGATGGCGGCGCGCATGGCCGAGCGGTGGTATGCGCGGTTGTCCCGCGTGCTCGACTACGAGATGGGCACGCGCCAGCCGCTCATCCTGTACGCCAGTCACCCGCACTTTCGGCAGACCAATGCCGTCTCGGGTGGCATCGGCGAGGGCACAGGTGGGGTGACCGAATCCTTCAAGCGTCGGATGGTCCTGCCCTTTGGCGCCTCGCTCGAAGATACGGATCATGTGATTGGGCACGAGCTGGTGCACGCGTTCCAGTTCGCGATGACCGGCGCCGACGTGCAGCAAGCCTCCCTCCAGGGCATGCCCTCGGCGGTCGGGCTGCCGCTCTGGTTCATCGAGGGCATGGCCGAGTACCTGTCGCTCGGGCCGATCGATGCCCACACGGCCATGTGGATCCGCGAGGCGGCGGACGCCGACGGAGCAGCTGGCGAAGCCCCTCATCAGCGCCGATCACCACGGCGGCGCGCTCAATCTTGCGCCGGAGCTCAGCCCGGACGGCAGCCGCCTGGTGTTTCTCTCCGAGCGCGATCTGTTCTCGATTGACATGTTCCTGGCCGATGCGCGAACCGGTGAGGTGATTCGTAAAATCGTCTCGACGGCCGCAGACCCGCACTTCGATAGCCTGCAGTTCATCGGGTCGGCCGGGGCCTGGCACCCGGACGGTGTCCAATTCGTTTTCGCCGCGATCCAGGCCGGCGAGCCCGTTCTGACGGTTGTCGAGTCGAACGACGGCGACACGGTGCGCGAGGTCGGGCTACCGGAGCTCGGCGAGATCTTCAATCCAACGTGGTCGCCAGATGGCCGGCGCATCGCGTTCTCAGCCCTCACCGGCGGCGTCAGCGACTTGTATGTCTACGATCTCACGGCCAACCGCCTCGAGCGTTTGACCGACGATCCGTACTCCGATCTCGAGCCGGCGTGGTCCCCCGACGGTCAAGCCATCGCGTTCGTGACGGACCGCTTCACGACCAACTTGGATCGCCTCGAGCTCGGGGACCTGCGCCTCGCAC
>JAIVJN010000117.1 GCA_020200025.1 Acidobacteriota bacterium
AAAGTAGTGCATCCGGTCGCGGCGGATGGGACCGCCCACGGTGCCCCCGAACTGCTGCTGCCTGAAGGGTACCTTCCCCGCGGCGAACACGTTCTTCTTGTCGAACGCATCGTCTCGCAGGAAGTAATACCCGCGTCCGGCGACGGTGTTCGTGCCCGACTTCGTGAGCACGTTGATCACGCCGCTGCCGGATCGGCCGAACTCGACAGAATATTGATTGCCGACGACCTGAAACTCTTGAACGGACTCCTGCGAGAAGGTGTGCCGCGAGGCGTTCGATAGGCCCGTGCCGCCGCCGGTGACCTCGTCGTTGATGTCGATGCCCTCGAGCCACAACGATTTGAACTGCTCGTTGAACCCGCCGAACGAGATCGAGTCGGTCGCGCTGTTGGCCGAGGCTGTGTCGAGCGTGACGCCCGGAGCCAGCATCGCCAAATCCGCGAACTGACGGCCCTTGACGGGCAGGTCGTCGACCTCGGCGGGCGTGATGTTGGTTTCGAGCGATTTCTGCGACGTCTCGACGAGCGGCGCCTGCCCGGTGACGGTCACGGTCTCCTCGAGCGCGGCGACTTTCATCTCGAGGTCGAGGGTCAGGTTCGCGCCGAGGCTGAGCACAACGCCGGCGCGCTCGACGGTGGCAAAGCCGGGCAACTCGGCCCGCAGCGTGTAGCGGCCCGGGGGAAGCTCGGTGACGCGATACGCGCCACGCTCACCGGTCACGACCGTCCGGCTCAAGCCGGTGGCGTCATTGGCGACCGTCATTGTCACCCCCGGCAGCACGCCGGCATTGGGGTCGCGGACCACGCCGTCGATGGTCGCATTGGTCGACTGCGCGAATGCCAGACAGGGTGCCCCGAGCACGAGGACCAACAAAACGAGCTCGAAGAATCGCTGCGCCGAGACACGACGAACGCTCATCTGGTTCTCCTCGAATTCAGGTTGCCAATGTCCGGGGAGTGATGTCATAACCTCGTCACGCTGTCAAGCAACGAAGCAGGCGGTCTCCGTGCGAGGGTTGCTCTGCTGCGTGGTGGAGGATTGATGTTTCTGTCGTCTCGCTTCTTGATCGTGGGCCTTCTGTTCGTGGTCATCGAAGGACCCGCTCACACTCAACCGGAGACCGCCCCGTACGACATCGTGATCACCGGCGGTCGTGTGCTCGACGGTTCTGGCGGCCCCGCCATCGAGACCGACATCGCCGTTCGCGACGGACGAATCGCCGCCATCGGCCGTCTCGCCGACGCTCGGGCGCAAACCGTGATTCGCGCGGACAATCGTCTGGTCACCCCCGGCTTCATCGACGTCCACTCGCATGCCGGAGAAGGGCTGGCTGCCGATCTGAATCACGGCCAGCCCGTGCTCGCGCAGGGGATCACCACCGTGGTCGTCAATCCCGACGGAGGCGGGCCTGTGGATGTGGCGGCGCAACGGGCGACATACGAGAAGAACGGCATCGGCCCGAACGCCGCTTTCTTCGTTCCGCATGGCTCGATTCGCGAGCAGGTGCTCGGCATGCAGGATCGCGCGCCCACCGCAGCTGAGCTGCAGCAGATGGTCAACCTTGTTCGTGCCGGCATGAAGGCCGGTGCGGTCGGGTTGTCGAGTGGCCCCTACTACGCGCCCGGGAGCTACGCCAAGACCGACGAGCTCGTGGCCATGTCGAAGGCCGCGGCCGAGAGCGGCGGCGTCTACTCGAGTCATATCCGCGACGAGAGCGACTACACGATTGGCCTCGTCGCGGCCGTCGACGAAGTCATCACCGTTGCCGAACAGGCCAAGCTTCCCGGGATCGTCACGCACATGAAGGCGCTCGGCGTCGGCACGTGGGGGAAGGCCGCCACGGCGATCCAGCACATCGAGGCGGCACGGGGGCGGGGCGTGCACGTCTACGCGGACCAGTATCCCTACGAGGCGAGCGGCACCAGCATCGAAGGCGCCCTCGTGCCTCGATGGGCGCAGGTCTTCGGCGACGAGGCGATGATCCGGCGCGCCAAGGGCGACGAGCGCGGCAAGCTTCTCGAAGACATGAAGACGAACATTGCGCGGCGTGGGGGCGCCGAATCGCTCCTCATCGCCCGCTTCCAGCCCGATCCAACCCTCGAGGGCAAGAGTCTCGACGAGCTCGCCAAGGCGGCCGGCAAATCGGCGGAAGAGGTCGCTATCGATCTGCTGGTGCGCGGCGGCGCCGGGCTCGTGTCATTCAACATGACCGAGAACGACATCGAGCTCATCATGAAGCAGCCGTGGACGATGACGAGCTCGGACGGCGGGTTGGGGCCGATGGACGTTGGCCGGCCGCATCCACGCGCCTACGGGGCCTTTCCGCGCAAGCTGCGCCTCTACGTGCGCGAACGGATGGTGGTGGAATGGGCCTTTGCCATCAAGTCGATGACGAGCCTTCCGGCAACGGTGTTCGGCTTGAAAGATCGCGGTGTCCTTCGCCCCGGCGCGTGGGCCGACATCGTCGTCATCGATCCGGACAAGGTGGCGGACCTGGCCACTTATGCAGAGCCGCATCAACTGAGCGTCGGCATCGATACCATCGTCGTCAACGGCCGCCTCGCGCGGCTCGACGGCAAGTTCATCACGCCACTGCCTGGCAAGGTGGTGACGCTAGAACGTTGAGCGCCTCACCGGTCGACGATGTTGCCTTCTGTGTCCCGGAGCTCGGCCGCGCCCAGATTCAGCTTCTTCAGATCGGCCTCGATCTTTTGCCGGTCGCCGACCGCGACCACCACCAGGCGCTCTGGAACAAGATGCTTGCGCGCCACTGCGAGCGCCGTCGCGGCGTCGGTCCTGCCGACCCGGTCGATGTAAGTCGAGTAGTAATCGAGACCAAGGTCGTACACGAAGAGCGTCGCAAAGCTGCCCACGGCCTGCGCTGATCGCTCGAATCGGCCTGGCAGCGAGCGTATGAGACTCTCTTTCCCCAGCTCGAGCTCGCCGGCGCTCACCTCCGTATCCTTCATTTTTCGGATCTCATTGAAGATCTCAGTAACCGCCGGGGCGGTCGCGTCCGTGCGGACGCCGGCGCCCACAAAGAAGGGGCCCGGCTCCCGTCGAAACGCGAAAGTCGAACCCGCTCCGTAGGTGTAGCCCTTGTCTTCGCGAAGGTTCAAGTTGATACGACTCGTGAACAACCCTCCCAGGATCGTGTTCACGACCTCGAGCACTTCGAAGTCTGGCGTGGCGCGGGCGACACCCATGCTGGCGATGCGGACCTGGGTCTGCGCCGCCCCCGGCGTATCCACGATGATCAACTTGGCGTCGCTCGGGCGCGCGGCCGGCATGTTCGTGCGCGGAGCGGCTTTGCCACTCCATTCCGCGAACGCCTTTCGCGCCAGCGGCTCCACCTGGCTTCGCGAGACCGCGCCCACGACGACGAGCGCGGCGTTGCCGGGGACCCAATGCTGTTTCCAGAAATTCAGCATCGCATCGCGGGTCAGGCTCTTGTTCGAAGACTCGGTGCCGAGCTCGGTATAGCCATACGGGTGTTTCGGGCCGAAGAGCGCCGATGCCATGACGCGCGCAGCAATCTGCGCCGGATTGCTCTTCTGCGCCACCAACGTGGCGAGTCGATTCGCGCGCTGCCGCTCGACTTCCTCCTGCGGGAACGTCGGATGTAACGCGACATCAGCCAACAGATCGAGGGCGGCCGGGAAGTGCTGGGCAAGAGACGTCACCTCGACCTGCGATTGGTCCATGGTCGACGACGTGGTCAACGTCGCGCCGAGACGGGCGGTGTCGTCCGCGATGCGGAGCGCGTCTCGCGTCGTCGTCCCTTCGTCCAGCAACGCCGCGGTGAAGTTGGCAAGCCCGGGCAGCTCTGGCGGATTGTCGCCGCTGCCACTGGCGAAGACGAGGCTCGCGGCCACGACGGGGAGCTCGCGCCGCTCGCTGATGAGCACGGTGAGCCCATTTGGCAGGGTGAACCGTTCTGGCGTGGGTAGCCGCGCGGCTTTGACGGGCCCGGCCTTCGGCATGTCGCGGCGCCACGGCTCGTCGGCGTTCACACTTTGCGCACCGCCCGGAGCCGCCTGCGCCGCGGCCGTCTGTGGCTCGGGAACGAGCTTCTTCTCGCCCGGAACCGCAAAGACCACGACCCGAGCGTTGGGCTGCAGATAGCTCTGGGCGAATGCCTTGATCGCTTGTGGCGTGACATCCCGGTATCGCTGCAAGTCCTGACCCAGATAATCAGGGGTCGCGAGATAGTGTTCATAGCTGTTCAGACGGTCTGCCTTGCCGCCGAATCCTCCCAGCGTCTCGAGGCCCTGGATGATGCGCGTCGTGATGGTGTTGTGGGCGCGCTCGATCTCATTGAGGTCGGGGCCCTCCTCGCGGAAGCGCTGCAGTTCTGCATTGATGACCGCCTCGAGCTGCTCGGCGGACTGCCCCGGCCGCGCCGTCGCCTGGATCGTGAACTTCGAGCCGAGGATGAGTGACTCTTGTGTCGCCTGCACTGCTTGAGCGAGCTGCTTGTCGTACACCAGGGTCTTGTAGAGGCGGCTGGATCTCCCGCCACCGAGGATGTCGGCCGTCACATCAGCTTCAGCGTCCCCTGGCTTGAATATGGCCGGTGTGAGCCACGACATGTAGACGCGCGGCAGTTGGACGGTGTCGGTGATCGTCAGCCTCTTCTCCGCGGTGACCGGAGGTGTCGTCGCCGTAATCTTCGGGACGTCGGGTCCGCGCGCGAGGCCACCGAAATACTTCTCGACGAGCCGGCGGGTGGCGGCAGGATCGAAGTCACCGACGATCGCCAGGCTGGCGTTGTTCGGCGCGTAGTACTGGCGGAAGAACTGCTGGACGTCGTTCAGCTCGGCGGCGGCGAGATCGGCATGCGAGCCGATCACGACGCCGTGGTACGGATGTCCCTTGGGGAAGAGCGCCTGATACAGCGCTTCTTCGGCCACCCCGTAGGGCTGGTTCTCGACGCTCTGCCGACGCTCGTTGCGCACGACATCCCGCTGGTTCGCGAGAGCCTGCTGGTCGAGGACGTCGAGGAGATATCCCATGCGATCGGACTCGATCCAGAGCGCGAGCTCCAACTGATTCGCGGGAACCGTCTCGAAATAGTTCGTGCGGTCGAAGTCCGTGGTGCCGTTGATATCGGAGGCGCCCGCCGTCTCGAGCAACTTGAAATGCGTGTCGGGAGGCACGTGCTTCGAGCCTTGAAACATCATGTGCTCGAAGAGATGAGCGAATCCGGTTCGACCGGGGATCTCGTTGGCCGGTCCCACGTGATACCAGAG
>JAIVJN010000352.1 GCA_020200025.1 Acidobacteriota bacterium
GGCCGGGACGATGCCGATGGGGGTGGAGCCGAAGGCGGCGGCACACGCGACCTCGTTGATCGTGCCATCGCCGCCCCAGGCGATGACCAGCGGCGAACCCGCAGCGACCGCTTCAGACGCCCAGCGGCGTGCATCGCCCACGCCTGTGGTGAACTGAACGTCCGCCTCGACCCCGCACGATGCCAAGGTGTCGATGACAAGGGCGCAGGTGTCCGGCATGTGCTCGCGCACGTGCCCGGAACCCGAAATCGGGTTGATGATGACGGTCGCGCGCGTCATCGTCCGAGCTTGCGGAGCACCCGCGGCGGCAGCATCCAGTGCAATGTGCCAGGACCGCCAGGGGTGGCTCCGTCGAGCTCGATACACGCGACGCCGCCCTTTTTGAGCTCGAGCGTGCCGCGCGCGCTCAAGAGGCGACTGCCCAACTCGCCCAGATCGGGCTGATGGCCAACGAGGGCGAGACGCCGCTGACGCCGTCGCGCGTGTTTGGCGATCGTGTCGACGACGATCGCCGTCCGGCCCGCTGGCGCCAGGGCGTCCAGCACCTCGATCGGCGGTTTGCCAGGCAGCCCGGCCGCCAGCAGTTCTGCCGTCTGGCGCGCACGAACGAGCGGGCTCGTGATGATGAGGTCGATGGTGATGTCGAGCTCGCGCAGACCGGCCACGGTCTCTTTGAATCGCGCGGTCCCGGCCGGCGTGAGCGGCCGTAGCCGATCATCGGGATAGGCAGGGCCGCGCTCGCCGGCAATGGCGTGTCGCACGAGGTAGATGTCGATGGTGGCGGCCATGGGGCTAAGTGGTGTCGTTGGTCATTAGGACGCCACCATCAAGCGGCCGGGCGGCGGCGACGCCGACTCACCGCCGATGCCTCGAGCGCCTCGCTGACTCTCACGAGAGCCGTGCGGCGCGTCATGTACTCCGCGTGCAGCTCTCGACAGTCGTCTTCGAGCGCGCGAATCAGCCGGTCGAGCTCCAGCGCGCTCGGTCGATCGGTCATCGCCGTGCGCGCCTGTACGCTGCGCGTGTGCTCGATGAGAATCTCCAGATCGTGGAGTCGACCGAGCAGCTCCTGAACGGCCTTCAACTGCCGGATGCGCGCCGTGGCCCTCGATCGGGCGAGCTCGCGTTGAATCTCGAGGGCATAGCGGAGCTTCTTGACCGCGACGCGGACGGCGTGCAGGCGATCGGCGAGATACATCGCGCCCGCCCGATCGATCGCTTCTCGCAGGCGTGTGGCGCGATGAACGACCCGGCTGGCGGCGGCAGCAAGTGCGTTGGCCCGATCCTGAACGCTGAGCGGCGTCTTGCCGAACCGAGCGAGCCGTTTCTCCAATTTCTGCATGCGGCTTGGTGTGAGGACCGACAGCATCGCACGTCGCCTCGCCTGACCTTCGCGCTCGAGACCGCGTCGGACATGTGCGATCGCACGCGGCGAGCAGACGCCGCGATTGGCGAACTCGACGAGGTGCTCGAGCGCGACGTCGATCTCTCGCACCGGTCCGAGCGCGCGCGTCACCCGCCGCACGTGCTTGAGCGCACGCCGCGTGGCGTGCTGGGCGTGGACGCCGGCAACCGGCAGCACCTCGCGAAGACGCCGTGAGGCGACGCGCGCGTGATGCACCGACGCGACGTCCCCGGCCTGAGCGGCAGGCACCGTGTCGAGCAGCGTCGAGAGGCGAGCGTGAAGGAGATTCGGGGCACCGTCGGGCGGCATGTTAGGATGAAGCCCCAGATTATACCGCCCTCTCGTCCGCGCCAGCGATCCGCGGTCGGACGCGGCTTTCGTTCATGCGCATCGCCGCCATCGACATCGGCACCAACTCCGTCCACATGATCGTGGCGCGGGTGAGACCTGATTTCTCCTTCGAGATCATCGATCGGGAAAAAGAGATGGTTCGGCTCGGCGCCGGCGGCCTCGACGGCAAAAAGCTGACGCACGAGGCCATGACGGCGGCCTTGGCGGCGCTCTCGAAATTCGAGCGACTCGCCACCTCGCATCAAGTAGACGCGGTGCTGGCCGCCGCGACGAGCGCCACGCGAGAAGCCGAGAACGGCGGCGAGTTCCTCGAGGCCATCGAGCGCCAGACGGGCATCCGGCCGCGCATCATCACCGGCACCGAAGAGGCTCGCCTCATCCATCTTGCCGCCGTGTACGGCGTCGATACGCCCAAACCGGCCGTTGTCATCGACATCGGCGGCGGGAGCGTCGAGATTACCCTGGGCAGCGGACAGGTGGTGAAGCACGCACGAAGCTTCAAGATTGGCGTCATCCGGCTCACCGAGCGATTCGTCAAGTCCGATCCGCTCAGCCGCCGGGACGAGCGGAAGCTCGTGAAGCACATCGCGGAACAAGTCGACCGGTACGTCTCACAGATCGTCGACGCCGGTTTCGACCGCGTAATCGGGACGTCGGGAACCATTCTGTCGCTCGGGTCGGTCGCGACGGCGATCGACAAAGGTCAGGCGCCGTCAGAGCTGCGCAATCTTCGCGTCCCCGCCAAGAGCATCAAGCGCGTGCGTAAGGTGGTCACCCGCCTCAAGCTCGACGAACGCCTGCATGTGCCCGGCCTCGACCCGCGACGTGCCGATCTGGTGGTGGCCGGGGCGGTGCTCCTCGACACCTTGCTGAAGAAGCTCGGGACCAACGAGATTACGCTCTGCGACCTGGCGCTGCGAGAAGGGCTGATCCTCAACTACATTCACGAGCATCGGTCCGAGATTGCCCGGGTGGACAAGTATCCCGACGTGCGCCGTCGCTCGACCATCGAGCTGGCCGAACGAAGCAACTGGGAACAGGAACATTCGCGCCAAGTCGCCCAGCTCGCCTTACGGATGTTCGACGATACGCGGACGCTTCACCGTCTCGGCGACCGCGAGAAGGAGTGGCTCGAATACGCGGCGCTCCTGCATGACGTCGGAAACCACATCAGCTACGAGCGCCATCACCGGCATTCGTACTATCTCATCAAGAACGGTGACCTTCGCGGGTTCGAGCCCGAGGAGATCGAGGTGATCGCCCTCGTCGCGCGCTACCATCGGCGCGCCAATCCCAAACGGGGGCACGAAGGCTTCGGCGATCTCGCCCAGCCGCTCAGACGAACCGTGCGCGTGCTGGCAGCGTTCCTCAGGCTGGCCGAGTCTCTCGACCGCAGCCGCCACACCGTCGTCGGCGACCTGAGCCTTCGCGAGCGTGGCGACGAAGTGCTGCTGCAGCTCCAGACTCGTGGTGACAGCGAGCTCGAGGTCTGGGCGGGCAACCGGCAGCTCGACTCGCTCGAGGAAGCGCTTGGTCGCCGGATTCGCATCGAAGCGCGTCGAATCGAAGCCGAGTCCGACCGCTCGGCGCGCCGAGCCGAACGGGGCGCGGCGCGGCGGACGGCCGATCAGGCGCGCCGGCCCGGCCAATCCTCCGCCAAGCGTTCCCCCGCAGAAAGGGTCGACGGGCGGTAGTGAGTTTTTCAGCACCAAGCTGCGGGTCGCGCGTTTACACCGATTTAACGCGTCAGAAACCGAGCACGGTCTTCCCCGTGACCGAGGCCGTCGCGGAAGAATTTCAGAAAGTCGCGCCCGAGGTTCGGGTGACCGTCGGCATCTCCGGCACGGGCGGTGGATTTCAGAAGTTCTGCCGAACGGAAACGGACATCAGCGACGCCTCGCGACCAATCAGCTCAGGCGAGATTGAAGCCTGTCACAAGAACGGCGTTGGGTTCATCGAGCTGCCGATTGCGTACGACGGCATTGCGGTGGTGGTGAGTCGCAAGGCGACATGGATCGATCACATCACGGTGGACGAGCTCAAAACGCTCTGGGCACCCGAGGCGCAGGGCAAAGTGACGCGGTGGCGCCACGTGCGAGCCGGCTGGCCCGACCGCGAGATTCACCTCTTTGGCGCCGGCGTCGACTCGGGCACGTACGACTATTTCACCGAGGCCATCGTCGGGACGGTCAAAGCCAGCCGGGGCGACTTCACGTCGAGCGAGGACGACAACGTCGTGGTCCAAGGCATCGCGAACGATGAGCTCGCCCTTGGCTTCCTGCCGTTCGCCTATGTCGGTGACAATGCTGAACGGTTGAAGATCGTCGCCGTCGATGATGGAGACAGTGAAAACGGCGCCGGGCCCATCCTTCCGGATTTCGAGTCGATCCGCACCGGTACTTACCAGCCGTTGGCCCGGCCAATTTTCATCTATGTGTCCGATAAGGCGGTGGCCCGGCCCGCGGTGCAACGTTTTGTCGACTTCTACCTGACAGAAGGCGGCGAGCTCGCCGAGGAGGTGGGTTACGTGCAACTGGGCGCCGAAGGCTACCGTCTGGTGGCCGAGCACTACCGCGCGCGTACCATGGGCACGGTCTTCGGCGAAGGCGTGCCCAAGGTTGGCGTGACGATCGAACAACTGCTCTCGCGCGAGCGCCTGCAGTAGGACGCGCGCGGGATGAAGTCACGCACGGTCGAAACAGGCATCGAGGCGCTACTCTTCCTGAGCGCGGCGCTCTCGGTCGGGATCACGGCGGGCATCATCCTGGTGCTCGCTGTCGAAACCTTCGAGTTCCTTCGCGAGGTGCCGCTCCTCGAGTTCCTGACCGGCACCGAGTGGACGCCGCTCTTCGCGAACCAGCGATTCGGCGTGCTACCGCTGGTCGGTGGTACCTTACTCGTGTCGGCGATTGCCATGGCGGTGGCGCTGCCGATGGGCCTCTTGAGCGCGATCTATTTGAGCGAGTATGCGCCTGACAGCCTGCGTCGAGTGGTGAAGCCCGTTCTCGAGATCCTCGCTGGCGTACCGACGGTGGTGTACGGGTACTTTGCCCTCATGTTCGTGACGCCGGCGCTGCAGCGGGTTCTGCCGGGCCTCGCCGGCTTCAACGCCCTCAGTCCCGGCATCGTGATGGGCATCATGATCCTGCCGCTGGTCTCGTCGCTTTCGGAAGACGCGATGCGCGCCGTGCCGCGCGGGCTGCGCGAAGGGGCGTATGCGCTGGGCGCCACGCGCATGCAAACGGCTTGGCAGATCGTCGTCCCCGCCGCGTTCTCGGGCATAACGGCGGCGTTCATTCTGGGTGTCTCTCGCGCCGTCGGCGAGACGATGATCGTGGCGATTGCGGCCGGGCAGCAGCCGCGCCTGACGCTGAATCCGTTCGTGCCGGTCGAAACGATGACCGCGTACATCGTGCAGGTGAGCCTCGGCGATACGCCGCAAGGCACCCTCGAATATCGCACCATCTTTGCCGTCGGCATGCTCCTCTTTCTGATGACGTTCGGCCTCAATCTCATGAGCACGTGGCTCAGAGAGCGATTCAGGGAGGAGTACGCGTGAGGACCAGCGGCATCGCCGTTCGGGCCACCGCACGCAGCGCCGGCTCCGGGCGGCGGCAACTGCTCGACGCCGCCTTCCAAGTGCTCGCGTTGGCGATCCTGCTGGCGGCGCTCAGCGCTCTGGGGCTGCTGCTCGCGGACGTCCTGGGCGACGGTGCGGCCCGCCTCGATTGGCAGTTCTTGACGGGCACGTCGTCACGTCGAGCCTCGAGCGCTGGAATCTTCAACGCGCTCATGGGCAGCGTGTGGGTCATCGCGCTGACGGGTGCGCTGGCCTTGCCGATAGGCGTCGCCGCGGCGGTGTATCTCGAAGAGTACAGCTCGCGAAGTCTCTTCTCGCGGTTCGTCGAGATCAACATCGCCAACCTGGCGGCGGTTCCCTCGATCATCTATGGCTTGCTCGGCCTGGGCCTGTTTGTCCGGGCGATGGGCATGGGACGCAGCGTGCTGGCAGGGGCGGCGACGCTGGCACTGCTGGCGTTGCCGGTCGTCATTCTCTCGACGCGCGAAGCGCTCAGAACGGTGCCGAAATCGATCCGCGAAGGCTCGTATGCGCTCGGCGCCACGAAGTGGCAGACAATTTGGCACCAAGTGCTGCCGATGGCATTACCAGGCGTGCTGACCGGCCTCATCCTCGCTCTCTCGCGCGCGATCGGCGAGACGGCGCCCCTCATCACCATCGGCGCCCTCACCTACATCCCGTTCGCCCCGGACGGGCTCTGGTCACCTTTCACGGCGCTGCCGATCCAAATCTTCAACTGGGTGTCGCGGCCTCAGGCGGACTTCCGTGTGAACGCGGCCGCGGGCATCATCGTGCTCTTGGTGCTGCTGCTCTCGATGAACGCCGTCGCCATCTTCCTGCGCGACCACTACCAGCGACGAGTCCGTTCATGAGCGTTACCCCCTCGCGCGGGCTTCCGACCTTCTCCACGCTGTCCACTCGTTCGAGCCAGACGCCGATCCAGCCGGACCATCCGATCAAGATCGACGTCAACGACCTGAACTTCTACTACGGTCCGAAGCGCGCGCTCGACGGGATCACGCTGGGCATACAGGCGAATCTGGTCACGGCCTTCATCGGCCCGTCTGGCTGTGGGAAGAGCACGTTTCTGCGGACGTTGAATCGCATGAACGACATCATCCCCGGCACGCGTGTGGAGGGGCACGTGCGGGTCGATGGCGAGGACATCTACGAGCCTGGCGTCGACGTGGTGCAGCTCCGCCGCAAGGTGGGCATGGTGTTCCAGAAATCCAATCCGTTCCCCAAGTCGATCTTCGAGAACGTCGCCTACGGCGTTCGCATCAACGGCCTGGCGGGGTCGAAGGCACAGTTGGGCGAACGCGTGGAAGAGAGCCTGCGTTCGGCGGCCATCTGGGACGAGGTGAAGGATCGATTGCACGAGTCGGCACTCGCGCTGTCGGGCGGCCAGCAGCAACGCCTGTGTATCGCACGAGCGCTGGCAATTCGTCCCGAGATTCTTCTCATGGACGAGCCTGCCTCGGCGCTCGATCCGATCGCCACGCAGCGCATCGAAGAGCTGATCTACGATCTCAAGCGTCAGTACACTATCGTCATCGTGACGCACAACATGCAGCAAGCGGCGCGGGTGTCGGACTACACCGCATTCTTCTGGCTGGGCCGGGTCGTCGAGTACGACCGCACGGACAAGCTCTTCACCGCCCCGGCCGAAAAACTGACCGAGGATTACGTCACGGGGAGATGTGGGTAGGGGCGCGGCAGAAAAGTGCAGAGTGCAGAGTGCAGCGTGAGTTCAGCGTGCAGAGTGAAATTCCAAAGCCGGCTCTCAGCTCTGCACTCTGCACCTTGCACTTTGCACTCCCGGAGGGTTGATTGGAGAGAGTCGTCAGGCATTTTCAGGAAGAGCTCGAGACGCTCAAAGAGCGGCTGCTCGCGATGGGCGGGCTGGCGGAGGAACGGGTGCGCGAAGCCGTGCGCGCGCTGGCCGAGCGCGAGACCGAACACATCGAGGCTATCCTCACCGGCGACGAGCCCATCAACGATCTGCACATCGAGATCGACGCGCGCTGCTTCAAGTTGCTGGCGCTACATCAGCCCATGGCCGCCGACCTTCGCACGATCGTCGCGGCGGTGAAGATCAACACCGACCTCGAGCGTGTCGGCGATCTCGCCGTCAATATTGCCGAGGCGGGCAAGCGCTACGTGCAGCACCCACCGGTCAAGCCGCTCATCGACATTCCGCGAATGGGCGACATCGCCCAGCTCATGCTGCGAGACGCGCTGGACGCGTTCGTCAGAGGGGACGTGGCGCTGGCCGAGGCCGTGCTGGCCGAAGATGACCGCCTCGACGCGCTCAAGACGCAGATCTTCCGCGAGCTCCTCACCTTCATGCTCCAGGATGCGACCACCATCGAGCCGGCGCTCGACCTCATCCTGGTGTCGCGCCATCTCGAGCGCATCGGCGATCACGCGACCAACGTGGCCGAAGACGTGATTTTCATGGTGTCGGCCCGTGACGTCCGACATCAACAGGTGAGCGAATCCTTCGATCCTGGGGGACGATGACGAAGCTCCATTCCCACGGCTCCAGCCTCCCCATTCCTTCATTCCCTCATTCCCTCATTGCTGCATCCCCCGCTCCGCCCTTCACGATTACAATGGGTCGGATGGATCGGCCCGCGCTGTGTGTGCAGTGCCGAGCGCGACCGGTCGACCCGGCATGGCGGCCGTTCTGCAGCCGCCGCTGTCAGGTCTTCGATCAGGCGCGTTGGGGGGAAGGCGCGTATCGGGTGCCCGGCCGTCCCGCTGCCGCCGACGACACGGATCCCTCGGTCACCGACGGCAAGCAGTATCAGGTCCCCATCATCGACGGCACGATTCGCGCCACCGATCTCAAGCAGATCAAAGTTGGCGACGAAGATGTGGGATTAGCGACCTACGATCCCGCGTTCATGAATACGGCCGCGTGTCGAAGCCGCATCACGTACATCGACGGGGACAAGGGCGTCCTGCTCTACCGCGGGTATCCAATCGAGCAGCTCGCCGAGGAGAGCACGTACCTCGAGACGGCATACCTGATCTTGTTCGGCGAGCTGCCCGACGAGCGACAGCTCGCCGAGTGGACGCACCAGATCACGATGCACACGATGGTGCACGAGAACATCAAGAAGTTCATGGAGGGATTCACGTACGACGCCCATCCCATGGGCGTGTTCGTGAGCACCGTTGCGGCTCTCTCGACCTTCTATACCGACGGCAAACAGATCTTCGACGATCAGGCGCGTCTGCGGCAGATTCATCGGCTCATCGCGAAGGTGCCGACCATTGCCGCCTACGCCTTTCGCCACAGCATCGGCCGCCCCTACGTCTATCCCGACAACGAGCTGAGCTTCACGGGCAACTTCCTGAACATGCTGTTCAAGATGACGGAGCTCAAGTATCAGCCGAATCCAGCGCTCGAGCGCGCGCTCGACATCCTTTTCATCCTCCACGCCGACCACGAGCAGAACTGCTCGACGAGCGCGATGCGCAGCATCGGCAGCTCGCACGTCGACCCGTTTTCTGCGCTCGCGGGCGCCGCGGCGGCGCTCTACGGTCCCTTGCATGGCGGCGCCAACGAGGCCGTGCTCCGGATGCTGAAGGAGATCGAGTCGACGGACAACATCCCCGCCTTCATCAAGCGCGTCAAAGCCGGTGACGGCCGGCTCATGGGCTTCGGGCACCGTGTCTACAAGTCCTACGATCCGCGGGCGAAAATCATCAAGAAGGCCGCCTACGAGGTCTTCGAGGTGACGGGCAAGAACCCGCTCCTCGATATTGCGCTCGAGCTCGAACGGATCGCGCTCGAAGACGAGTACTTCGTCACGCGCAAGCTCTACCCGAACGTCGACTTCTACTCGGGCCTCATCTATCAGGCGATGGGGTTCCAGATGGACATGTTCCCGGTCCTCTTCGCCATTGCCCGCACCGTCGGGTGGGTCGCGCAGTGGGAAGAGATGCTGCTCGACAGCGAGCAGAAGATCTCACGCCCGCGCCAGATCTACACCGGCGCACAGCCGCGCGACTACGTCGGCATGACCGAACGACGGAAGTAATAGAACGAGAGAAGCGATAGGGACTTGTCAAAGGCAACCACGCCCCTCGACGATGCTCGGGGCGCCCTGAGCGCACGCCGAAGGGCGAAGGACACGAAGGACGCGCGAAGGTCATACCATCTAAATCTTCCTGAGACCTTCGTGGTCTTCGTGTTCCTCGTGGCTGTTTTGCTCTTGCGCTCCTCAGCGCAAACAGGGTCCGGTATCGACAGTGCCAAGGCCTGGGACCACCTGCGTACGCTGGTGAACATCGGACCGCGGGTGTCCGGAACGCCCGGCAACGCGCAGGCGCGCCAGTACATCCTCGAGACGCTCGGCACCATGGGCATCACGGCGAGCGAGCAGGCATTCGGGGCCGAGACGCCGCGCGGGCGCGTCAAGATGGCAAACCTCATCGCGACGCTCCCGGGCTCCCGTCCCGAGCGCATCGCGCTCGGCACCCACTTCGACACCAAGCAGTTTCGCGAATTCCGCTTCGTCGGCGCCAACGACGGCGGCTCGAGCACGGCGCTCGTTCTCGAGCTGGCGCGGGTGCTGCAGGCGCGGCGCCGCCTGTTCACGATCGACCTGCTGTTCTTCGACGGCGAGGAAGCGTTGGTCGAATGGGGACCGAGCGACGGCACCTACGGGAGCCGACACTACGTCGGGGCGGCGCGAACGGCCGGAATTCTGAGCTCGCTGAAGGCGTTGGTGCTGCTCGATATGGTCGGGGATCGACAACTGGCATTCCGCCGCGAGTCGAACTCAACGCCGTGGCTCACCGATCTCGTGTGGGCCGCCGCTCGCCGGCTCGGCCATCAGCAGCACTTTCTGGCCGACTCGACGCCGATCGAAGACGATCACCTGCCCTTCTTGCGCGCCGGCGTGCCGTCGGTGGACATCATCGATCTCGACTACGCTCCGTGGCACACCGCCAACGACACAATCGAGCAGGTGAGTGCGCGAAGTCTGCAAGTGACCGGCGAGGTCGTGCTGGCGGCGCTCCAGGATATCGAGGCCAGGCTGGCAAAAAACTAGTCGAAAACTCACAAACACGAAGCACACGAGGGCCACGAAAAAACCGGGGCAGAGGACGCTACCTTTCTATCCTTCGTGACCTTCGTGGTCTTCGTGTTGTCCTCCTCGACTCTGCAGATTGACTTCCGCGAGGATCTCTTCTTCGGTGAGCACCGTGGCCGACGACTTCGCGCGCTGAAAAACGCGGTCCACGAGCTGGTCGGTGGCGAAGATGCCGCGGTGTTCGAGCCAGAAGATCACGTTCGACTTGCCAGACATCGGTCCGACGTCGATCTCCTGCTCGCGCCCGACGAGACTCGCGGGCACTGCCGAGTAGACGGCGTCCATCAGATCGCGATCGCCCTTCTTCCAGGCCTTGATGACCGCCGCCGCATGAACGCCCGTGGCGGTGCGAAACGCGTCGCGCCCGACGACCGGATAGTTGTCGGGCACCGGCACGCCGCACGCCTCGGAGACGACCCGGCAATAGTCGGTCAGCGCCCGCAGATCGCGTTCGATATACCCCATCAACACGAGATTCACGAGCAGCAGATCCATCGGCGTGTTGCCCACGCGCTCGCCGATGCCGAGGGCTGCGCCGTGGATTCGCGTCGCTCCAGCCTCGAGAGCCGCGATGCTGTTGATGACGGCGAGATCTCGATCGCGATGTCCGTGCCAGTCGATGCCGATCGATGCGCCTGTCTCCTCGATCACCTGGGCGGCAAACCGCACCACTGCCGCCGCGCCGACGGGCGTGGCGTGGCCGACGGTGTCGGCAATGCATATCCGTTTGGCGCCGGCGTCGATGGCGCAGGTATAGATGGCGCGTAGGGTCTCCGGCTTGGCCCGCGTCGTGTCTTCGGTGACATACATCACCTCCAAGCCTTCCTTGACGGCAAAGGTGATGGCCTCTTCGGTGTTCTTCAGCAGCCACTCGAGCGTCCAGCCTTCGGTGTATTGGCGGATGGGCGACGAGCCGATGAAGGTGCAGCACTCGATAGCCAGGCCGGTTCGCTGCACGATGTCGGCGATCGGCTGGATGTCGTTGAGGTGCGTGCGCGCGGCGCAGTTGGCCTTGACGCGTAGTCGAGCGTCGGTGATCTCGCGCGCCAGCCGTTCCACGTCTCGCACCACATGCGGACCAGCGCCCGGCAGCCCGATGTCGGCCGTGTCGATACCCAGCGCGTCGATGAGGTGGAGAATCTCGATCTTTCGATCGATCTCGGGCGTGCGCACCGACGGCGATTGCAGGCCGTCGCGCAGCGTCTCATCGTCGAACATCACCCGAGCGGGGGCGGCGGGCGCACCAACCCGGTTCCAGTCGTAGATCAACTGCTCGTCCATGGAGTTGGGCGATCCAGAGCTCAGCGGCTGGCCCGAGAGGCGTCCCTGGCCGCGGCAGGTGGGACGACCGGTCGGAATCTGGCGGCGACGAGGCCCGTCAGCAACACCCCGGCCCCACACAGGCTGGCAATCAGCGCGCTTCTGGCAACGGTCGGTCGGTAACCCGCCTCGATGCTCACGAGTGGCTCGCCGGCTTGGTAGCGCTCCACATTCGCCTGCGTGAAGCGGGCGCCCTCGAGCGCGATCAGGCGATCGAACGTGACATTGAAGACGGCAAAGGCGAAGAGCAGCCACAACGCGCAGGCCGTGCGGCTACCCCACATACTTGACCACGAGCGCCGTGACATCGTCATGCTGCTCGGCGCCCTTCGCGAAGGTCTGCACGGCCTCGACGATATCGTCGAGGATGTCGGTGGCGTCGGCTTGGTAACGCTCCCGCAAGACCGTTTCGAGTCGCTCCTCGCCGAACTCCTCGCCCTGCACATCGAGTGCTTCAGTGACGCCGTCGCTGTAGATGACGAGGACGTCGCCGGCCTGAAGCTGCTCTTCGACGTCCGCGTACTCGGCACTTTCGAAGAAGCCGACGGGAACGCTGCTGTTCTGCAAGCGGCGGAGGCCGCTCTGGGTCCCGTAGACGAAGGGCGGATTGTGCCCGGCATTGCAGTACGTGAGCAGGCCCGTCGGCGTGATCGTGGCGTAGAAGAGCGTGGCGTATCTCGCTTCCACCGCCCGCTTCGTCAGGCCGGCGTTCACGCGCCGCACCGTCTGCGCCGGCGTCCCTTCGCCGAGTTGGGCGCCGAACAAACCCTGAATCTTCGCAGTCAGAAGCGCCGCAGCCGGGCCCTTACCCGACACGTCGCCGACCGCCACGCCGACGCCGCCACCCGGCACGTCGATGAAATCGTAGAAGTCGCCGCCGATCGACCGTGCGGCCAGAGACGCCGCCGACGCCTGATAGAAGGGCCCATCGTGCTGCCCGGGCGGCAGCAGCGCGCGCTGGATCTCCGCCGCGATACGCAGCTCGTGCTCGACCCGGGCGGTTTCGAGTGTCTGTCGATACAGCCGGGCATTCTCGATGGCCACGCCGGCTTCGGTGGCCAGCGTGTCGAGCGCCGTCCGTGTGTGCGGCGCCAGCAGTGTGCCCTTTTCGCGGCTGTCCAGGTAGAGGACGCCGATCGTCCGCGCCTCGCTCGGCGTGTCGGGCCGATCCAGGTAGCGGACCAGGCGGAGCGGCGCACAGAGCACATGACGGATGCCGAGCGCCACCGTTCCCATGTGCACGTTCGCCAGATCGCCGTCGAGCAGGTCTGCGACGATGCGCAGCTCGCCCGTGCCGTAGACTTCCTCGGGTATCTTGCGACTGGTGTCGAAGCGCGTCCCCGGCAATGTGATACGACCACGTGCGCGAGCGAGCTTCATTTCGAGATCGCCGGCGTCGCTCGCCAGCATGATGAACCCGCGCTCGGCGCCGGTGACTTCGATCGCGGAATCGAGAACGAGGGCCAGCACTTCGTCGAGCA
>JAIVJN010000118.1 GCA_020200025.1 Acidobacteriota bacterium
CAAGGGCGCCACGGCGACCAATCAGATGAAGCCCGCCACGCTCGAGACCGGCGTCATCGTTCAGGTACCGCCGTTCGTCGCTGAGGGCGACACGATCCGCGTGAGCACCGAGACGGGCGAGTATTTGTCGAGGGCGTAAGCCGGCGGCAGACGGCCGGCGGCAGACCGCCTATGGCACGCCGCATACGTCATGCAGGAGTCTCTTCTTTCGCTTGCCGCTTGCCTTCTGAAGTGCGCCCTCTCTGACCATGCTCATCCTGATTGGCTCTCTGCGGCCCGCCAAAATAGACGGTGTGCGAGATGCGCTCGCGAGCGTGGCCGCGATCGATCCGACCTTCCGGCATGCCCGTATTGAGACGACGGATCTCACCGAGATCGCGCCGCGTATGCCGATGTCCGACGAGCGCATTCTCGGGGGAGCACGGCGGCGGGCGATTGCGCTGACCCGAACCACTGACTTCGTCCCGGGCCAGACCCTTGCTGTGGGGGTCGAGGGGGGCGTCCATTCCCTGACGCTTGGCGAGACCCGCACCGTGACGCTGCAAACGTGGGCCGCCATCACCGATGGCACGGCGTGGGGGATCGGCGCCGGTGGCAGCATCGCGCTACCCGACACTATCGCCGCGCGCGTCATCAAGGGCGAGGAGCTAGGAAACATCATCGACGAGTTGACGGGTGAGAGCGTGCGCGGCACACGTGGCGCGTGGGGCGTGCTGACCCGCGACCTCATCGGTCGGCGCGACGCCTTCCGACTGGCCGTCATCGCGGCGTTGGCGCCGTTCTATAACGCAGAGGCCTATCGGTAGGGCTCGCGGCGTGGCCGCTCGCGGGCCTCGCTCGCTGCGGACACTCCATCGGGTTCGCTGCGCCGGTGGGACCGCGCTGCGCTGGGACCGGCTCGCTTTGCTCGCCAGTGGGAGGCGCCTTCGCCGCTGTGGGCCTCGCCCTGCGGGCAGTAGACCTCGGCCTTCGGCCTCGGTAGGAACAAAGGTGATCCTCCTCCCACGCGCCAACGGCGCGCCTACGGAGCGGCGAAGCCGCGACGCCAAGGCGAGCGTCGCGAGCCGCCCACCGAGCCGCGACTCGCCCGCCGACGCGCGTCGCGCGAAGGTGGAAGCCGCGAGCCTATAATGCAAGAGTGGACGTGGTTCGCACCCCTCCGACGGGGTGGATCGAGGTCATCGTTGGCAGTATGTTCAGTGGCAAGAGCGAAGAGCTCATCCGCCGGCTGCGACGTGCGCAAATCGCCCGACAGCGGGTCCAGACTTTCAAACCGGCCGTCGACTCGCGTTTCGCCGACGATCATATCGTCTCGCACAGCGAGCTCAGGATCCCGTCGGTGAGTGCGCACTCGGCGGCGGAGATGCTGTCGCTGGTGCACAAGGACACCGAAGTTGTCGGCATCGACGAAGGCCAGTTTTTCGACGCGGGTCTGCCGGCGGCGTGTGCGGCGCTGGCCGGCCGAGGTATGCGCGTGATCGTGGCCGGGCTCGATCAGGACTACCTGGGAAAGCCGTTCGAGCCGATGCCGCATCTTCTGGCCATTGCCGAGTTCATCACCAAGACGCGCGCGATTTGTGTGGTCTGCGGCAACCCGGCCAATCACACGCAGCGCTTGGTGACGAGCCACGATCGAGTGCTGCTCGGTGCGCAGGGCACCTACGAGGCACGCTGCCGGCGCTGTTTCGACCCGACGCTCACAGGGGCCGTGAGCCAAGCAGCCGCCGACGATGCCGAAGACACAGCGGACGCACCGGAAATCGCTCGGCAACCGTAGCGGGCACGCATCCTCGAACACCAAGCGGACCGGACGATGCTCACCGAAGTCTTGCCGCAGATTCTGTTCTTGCTGGGAATCGGGTTCTTCGTGGCCAACGGGCGCGCCGCCGTCGAGCTCGGTCGCTGGTTCCACCGCCGCCGGTCGGCATTGCTGGTCTGGCCTGCTCGCAAGCCTCCTTATTATGGTCTCTGCCTTGGCATCGGCTTGATGATGGGTCTCCTGCTTCTGTTGAAGGCCTACATGCGCCCGCCGGCCGGGTCCGATCTCGTGGCCGCATGGGAGTTTGCCAAGCTCTACGCTCGACAGCAGTTCGGCGAGCTGATGATGTTCGTCTACTACGGCTACGCCATCCCGCTGTCGACCCGCATCGCACGAGGACTGTATGCCGATGGGATCTGGGCCGATTCCGGCTTCCTGGCCTACTCGCAGATTGGCGGCTTGACCTGGAAAGGAGAGGACAGCCGGACGCTCGTGCTGATCTCGCGACGGCAGAACGTGGCGCGGACGCTCGAAGTGCCCGGCCCCGCGCTGGGCGAGGTGCGGCGGCTGCTTCGAGAGAAAATCGCCAGCGGTGCCATCGAGTTCGACGGCGGTCCCGGACTGCATCTCGGCGAGCGAGACGTGCGGGATAGTGTGTGAGGGGGCAAGACGGCATTACGGCATACAGCAAGGCGGCAAAACGGTAAGCGGCAGGGAGCGAAGCAACCGGGTTGCTCTCGAGAATCAGCGAGAGCAACCCGGTTGCCTTGTCAGCGACTCTGAAACTGCACTTTGCGTTAGGAGACTCTCATGGCCATCCGACCGACGTGGAAGGGTTATCTCAAGGTGAGCCTCGTCACGATCCCCGTCAAGGTTTACCCGGCGGCCGAATCGAGTGCGAGCATCTCGTTCAACCAGCTCCATGAAGTGTGCCAAACCAAGATTCAGCAGAAAAAATGGTGCCCGCACTGCGATCGTGAGATCTCGTCCGACGAAATGGTGAAGGGTTACCAATTCGAGAAGAACCGTTGGGTCGTCGTGGACGATGAAGATGTCGCCAAGGTGCGCACCGAGTCGACCAAGATCATCAACCTGGTGCAATTTGCCGATGCCGACGACATCGACCCGATGTACGTGGACAAGACGTACTATCTCGCGCCTGATGGCCCCATGGCCAGCGATGCCTATGCAGTGGTGCGCGACGGAATGCAGGGTAAAGCCGGCATTGGCAAGGTCGCCATTCACGGTCGCGAGTATCTCGTCGCCGTGCGCGCCGTGAAGCAGGGCATCGTGATGCACACGCTGCACCACGCCGCCGAGATGCGAACCATCGATCAGATCGACGAGCTGCGCGAGGTGCGAGGCAAGTCGAGCCCGGCCGAGATGAAGCTCGCGCGCCAGGTGATTGAAAGCTTCGAAGGCGATTTGAACCTGGCCGACTACAAGGATGAATATCAAGAGGGCTTGAGGAAGATCATCGACGCGAAAGTGGCGGGCGAAGAGGTGGTTGCCCCCGAGGAACAGGCGCCCCCCAAGGTGGTGGATCTGATGGAGGCGCTGCGGAAGAGTCTCGATCAGGTCAGCGGCGGAAAGAAGCGGCAGGCCAAGGTCGAAGAGCGCCAAGAGGCGAAGACCGTGAAAGTCGTCGCTCATAAGGCAGGCGCCGCCAAAAAACGAAAGGCATCATGATCTGAATTCGCCGAAAGCGTTGGCGAACGTAGGCCGTCTTTACAAGAACATACCGGCCAAGCCCATACCAACGGCCGTCGGATCGTCCAGCCACTGAGGGGGCGTGAGCCAAACGAACGCCAGGATCGCGATCACCCAGACGTCGTAGGCGAGCGTCGCCCGCTCGTCCCGCCAGAAGAACGCCCGCCACACGGGTCCGAGCACGCCGTCAGTCCGCGGCATCGGCTTGCGGTTCAAGGCGAGGTGCGTGTAGTAGATGCGGTTGGCCACCGTGACGACCGAGAGCGCCAAAATTACCCAGAGCACCGCGGCCATCCGGTCGGTGAAGGCGCCGATCATGAACAGCACGATGCGCTCCGGTCGCTCCATGAATCCGACCTTGCACTTTTCGATGAGCGACTCGGCGCGGGCGCGCGCGTAGCTGGTCATGATCGAGAAGATCAGCGCCAGGGTCGTCACCAGCACGTAGTCGTGGCGGCCGAGCGTCGAATACAACCAGATGAGGCCGGCAAAGAGCGCGAGATCCGAGAAGCGGTCGAGGGTCGAGTCCCAGAAGGCGCCGAACTCCGACTGCTTCCCGGTGAGGTGCGCGACCTTGCCATCGATGAAGTCGAAGATGTTGGCGCAGATCATGATGATGCCGGCGAGAGCAAACCGATCCACGGCGAGGGCCCACGCCGCGGCGACATTGATGAGGACGCCGATCAGGGTCAGGACGTTGGGGTGGATGCCGAGCGCGATGCTGAGGTTGATGATGGCGCGCAACGGGAACATGCAGATCGCGCCGATCGTGCCGCTGAAGGTCATTGTCTAGAATAGAAGGGAGAACTCCCGAGAAATCGAGCGCTAGCGTATCCGATGGCCATCCGCGATCTCAAGGAGCAGATTTCCCGACTGCCCGAGCAGCCCGGCGTCTATCTGTATTCGAACGCACAAGGCGAGACGATCTATGTAGGCAAAGCCCGCGCGCTCAGGGACCGTGTGCGCAGCTATCTGGGCGCCTACGGCACGAGCCCGCGACTCGACGCCCTGCTCGAGGAGATTGCGTCGCTCGCCGTCATCGTCACCGATTCGGTGGTCGAGGCCCTTGCACTCGAGAACAACCTGATCAAGCAGCGATCGCCGAAGTACAACATCCGCCTTCGTGACGACTCGAACTATCCGTATCTGCAATTGACAACGTCGGAGGCTACACCGCGGGTGCTGGTGGCCCGGCACGTGGCGCGCGATGGCGACTTCTATGCCGGTCCGTTTCTGCCGGCCAAGCTGGCGCGACGAACGATGTCGCTGACCCACCGCCTCTTCGGCATCCGCTCGTGCAACGAGATCATCACGGGCAAGCGCGGCCGCCCCTGCCTGGAGTACGACATCAAGCGCTGCCTGGCGCCGTGCGTCGACACGATTTGCGCGCCGGAGCGCTACGCGCTGGCGGTGGCCGATACCCGGCTGTTCCTCGAGGGGCGCAATCAGGAGCT
Organism: Acidobacteriota bacterium; assembly: GCA_020200025.1. Lineage (GTDB taxonomy): Bacteria > Acidobacteriota > Vicinamibacteria > Vicinamibacterales > UBA2999 > JAIVJN01. The sequence goes on from JAIVJN010000118.1 coordinate 4,924, forward strand.
CGCCGACCAGTTGCACGGTCGCATGATGGAAGCAGCATCGGCAGAGCGCTTCGAGGAGGCGGCCGAGCTGCGCGATGCGATGCGGACCGTGCAGGTCGTGCGCGAGCGGCAGCAGAAGATGGCGACGGCCGGACTGAACGACCGGGACGTCTTCGGCGTGCGCGTCGGGGCCGAGGGCGCCGTCATCCAGGTCTTCATCTTCCGCGGCGGTCGGGTCATCGAGCGGCTCGAGCTGCTCGCCGACGCGGGCGCAAGCGAAACCGAAGTGCTCGGGGCAGCGGTCCAGCAGTTTTACGCCGAGCAGGTGCCGCCGCCCGAGATTCACG
>JAIVJN010000119.1 GCA_020200025.1 Acidobacteriota bacterium
GAAAGAGCAATATCAAGAGTCATGAATACGGCACACGACCCACCTGCGCTCGCGCGCCGTCAAGGGCGAGCTCTCTGAACTCGTCACTCAACTCTGAACTCCGCACTCTGAACGTGCACTCCGTAACGGGAACCTGGCGGGCTCGGGACCCGTCCTGCCTTTGTAAGGATCCTTGCACTCTCGCCACGCTCGATGAGGGCGGGTGTACGCCTCCGGCACTGCCGAGACCTGGAGATTGGCTGATGGCCCTGATCGAGACCCGAGACCTGTGGAAGACCTATCAGATGGGTGACGAAGAGATTCACGCGCTGCGCGGCGTGTCGGTTCAAATCGCCCGCGGCGAATACGTTGCCATCATGGGGCCGTCCGGCTCGGGCAAGTCGACGTTGATGAACCTGATCGGCTGTCTCGACACGGCATCGAAAGGCACGTATCTACTCAACGGCAAAGAAGTGAGCCAGATGAACGACAACGAGCTGGCTCGGATTCGCAACGAGGAGATCGGCTTCGTGTTTCAGACGTTCAATTTGCTGCCGCGCGCCACGGCGCTGCACAACGTGGAGCTGCCGCTGGTGTACGCGGGCGTGTCCAAGAAGGATCGACTGGAACGTGCGAAAATCGCGCTCGACAAGGTCGAGCTGTCATCGCGTATGCACCACAGGCCGAACGAGTTGTCCGGCGGACAGCGTCAACGCGTCGCCATCGCGCGCGCGCTCGTCAACAACCCATCGATCTTGTTGGCCGACGAGCCGACCGGCAACCTCGACTCGAAAACAGGCGTCGAGATCATGATGCTCTTCGAGCGTCTCCATCACGGTGGCAACACCATCGTCCTTGTCACGCACGAGGCGGACGTCGCCGCGCAGGCGCTGCGGGCGATTCACATCCGCGATGGACAGGTGGAGAAGGACGTTCTCCGCGGCGAACCCGCGGGCGCCGCCTCGTAGAGGTTGCCGAACCACCGGCCCCGGGGTCAAGCGACACAAGCAAAAGCGAAGGATCCTAACTCTGCGGGATCATGCGACCCGACGTCGCGACCTCTCGCCATGAACGTCTCCTCTCGCCAAGCTCTGCACACTGTACTCCGCCGACAGACGACCGGAAGCCACGAAGCACACGAAGGCCACGAAGGGAAGAAGATTCACACTCCGCTGTCAGACGGCCGCCATGTGCCCGGGCGCCACTTCGCGCAGCGGCGCATCGCGATCGACCGACGTCGGATCCAGATCGATGCGCGTAACGCGCGCGTCGGGATCCGTAACCGGCACCGCCGACAGCAGCGCGCGTGTGTAGGGATGTCGAGGCTCTGCGAAGAGGGCGGCTGTTTGTGCGAGCTCGACGATGCGCCCGAGATACATCACCGCGACCCGCGTACAAATGTGCCGTACGAGCCGCAAATCGTGGGCGATGAAGAGGTAGGTGAGCCTCAATTGCTGCTGGAGATCCATCAACAGGTTGATGACTTGCGCCTGGATCGACACGTCGAGCGCCGAGACTGGTTCGTCCGCGATGACAAACGACGGGTTCAACGCCAGCGCGCGAGCGACGCCGATGCGTTGCCGCTGGCCGCCGCTGAACTCGTGAGGGAAGCGCTCGAGGTGGGCGGGGTCGAGCCCGACCAACCGAAACAGCTCGGCGACGCGCTCCCGCCGTTGGCCCCGCGAGCCCAGCTTGTGGATGACGAGCGGCTCCTCGACGATGGTCCGCGCCCGCATGCGGGGGTTCAGCGAGGAATAGGGGTCTTGGAAGACCATCTGCATCTCGCGCCGCGCCGCGCGCATGCGCGCGGACGAGAAGCCGAGCACGTCTTCGCCGCGGAACCGAACTTGACCCGACGAGGGCTCGATCAGCCGCAGCATGCAGCGGCCCGTGGTGCTCTTGCCGCTGCCGGATTCGCCCACGAGGCCGAACGTCTCCCCCTCCTCGATCGAGAAGCTGACATCATCCACGGCGCGAACGACGGTCTTCGCGCGAAAGAGGCCGCCGCCGCGCGTGAAATGCTTGACCAGGTTGCGGACTTCGACGAGCGGCATCAGCGCAGCTCACCCGTGCGGGCGCGCAGTTCGGCGTTGGTGGAGCCGTCGTTGCCGGCGGCTGCTTGATGAAGATAGCAGCGCACGCGTTGCTCGTCGGTGATCGCCGTTTGCCCCGGCGGAGCCGCGTCGCAAATCGTGAGGCGCTCCGGGCAGCGAGGCGCGAAGGCGCAGCCAGGCGGCAGCGCCGCCAGATTGGGAACCATCCCGGGAATGGCTTGCAGTCGTGCGCCGGCCGTGCCGCCCGGAATCGACGCGAGCAGGCCCCGCGTGTAGGGATGCTGGGGGTTGTGGAAGATGGCTCTCACCGGTCCCTCTTCGACGATGCGGCCGGCATACATCACCGCCACGCGATCTGCGGTCTCGGCGATGACACCGAGGTCGTGCGTGATGAGGAGCAGCGACAGGTCGAACTGCTGTTTCATCGCACGCAGCAGGTCGAGGATCTGCGCTTGGACCGTGACATCGAGGGCGGTGGTCGGTTCGTCGGCGATGACGAGCGGCGGGCGGCAGGCGAGCGCGACCGCGATCATCACGCGCTGCCGCATGCCGCCGGAAAACTGGTGCGGGTAGTCGTCGACGCGCGCCGCCGGGTCGGGGATGCGTACCGCCTCGAGCAGCTCGATTGCCCGCTTTCGCGCGTCGCGTCTCGACGCTCGTCCATGCACCAGCAGACTCTCCGCAATCTGGTGGCCGACGCGCATCACCGGATTGAGGGCGGCCATCGGCTCCTGGAACACGAGCCCGATGCCGGCGCCGCGCACCTTCCGCATCTCGGCCTCGGGCAGGTCGAGCAGATCCTGATCGTTGAAGACCACATGACCGCCGGTGATGTGCCCGGGCGGATCGAGCAGGCGCATGATCGACAACGCCGTCACCGATTTGCCGCTGCCAGACTCGCCGACGAGACCAAGTGTCTCGCCGCGACGAAGATCGAACGACACGCCGTCGACCGCCACGATCGGTCGTGGCGGGACGTCGAAGACGGTCGTCAGGCCGCGAACGCTGAGCAAAGCGGCTGGCAAATAAGACCCCTAGAGCAGCTAACCGGTTAGAACAACACGAGGATCACGAAGGCCACGAAGAATCTTCAACCTCCTAGTGAGTTTCGTGTTCTTCGTGTTGTCTCTCGGACCCATCAATCGAGCGCGACTTCCTCGTGCTCGCCAAACACGGCGCGCATGGTATCGGCGATCTCCCCGACCGTCGCGCCCGCTTCCACGGCGGCAATAATCGGTGGCACGAGGTTGTCGGTCGTCCGGGCGGCGGCGGCGACGGCCGCGAGGCTCGCCTCCCAGGCACCAGCCTCGCGTCGCCGGCGGACGTCCCGCACACGTCCGACCTGTTCGGCTTCGAGCGCCGGATCGACCTGGAACACTTCGATCTCGCGGCTGTCGCCCGCGGCGACGAAGCGATTCACGCCAACCAGAACGGCGCTGCCCCGATCGACGGCGACCTGGGCGTTGTAGGCGGAATCCTGGATCTGGCGCTGGATGTAGCCGGCTTCGATGGCCGCGAGCGTTCCGCCCAACGCTTCAATCCGCCGCAACAAGTCGTTGGCGCCCTCCTCGATGTCATCGGTCCGCTGCTCGATGACGTAGGAGCCGGCACACGGATCGACGGTGTTGGCGACACCGGACTCGCAGGCGATGATCTGTTGCGTCCGGAGCGCGATCCGCGCCGCATCCTCGGTGGGGAGCGCCAGCGCTTCGTCGCGCCCATTGGTGTGCAGCGACTGCGTGCCGCCCAGTACCGCCGCCAGGGCTTGTAACGCCACCCGGACGATGTTGTTGTCGGGCTGCTGCGCGGTGAGCGTGCTGCCGGCCGTCTGCGTATGGAATCGGAGCTGCTGCGCGCGAGGGTTGGTCGCGTGGAAGCGGTCGCGCATGAGGCGAGCCCACAGCCGTCGGGCGGCCCGGAACTTCGCCACCTCCTCCAAGAAATCGCTGTGAGCGTTGAAGAAAAATGAGAGACGCTGCCCGAATCGGTTCACGTCGAGACCCGCGTCGATGGCCGCCTGCACGTAGGCCACCGCGTTGGCGAACGTGAAGGCGATCTCTTGAACCGCCGTCGCGCCAGCCTCGCGGATGTGATAGCCGCTGATCGAAATCGTGTTCCACTGCGGCATCTCGCGCTCGCCGTAGGCAAAGATATCCGTGACGATCCGCAGCGACGCCTTCGGCGGATAGATATAGGTGCCGCGCGCGACGTATTCCTTCAGCACGTCGTTCTGCACCGTGCCCGACAGCGCGCGCGGCGCCACCCCCTGGCGGCGACCAACCGCCACATAAAGGGCCAGCAGGATGATGGCCGTCGCGTTGATCGTCATCGACGTTGACACCCGGTCGAGCGGGATGCCGTCGAACAACCGCACCATGTCGTCGATCGAATCGATCGCCACCCCGACGCGGCCGACCTCGCCGACGGCGAGTGGGTGATCCGAGTCGTAGCCGATCTGCGTGGGCAGATCGAAAGCGACACTGAGGCCGCTGACACCCTGCGAAAGCAGATAGCGGTAGCGCTGGTTGGATTCCGCGGCGGTCCCAAACCCCGCGTACTGCCTCATCGTCCACAAGCGGCCGCGATACATGGTGGGCTGAATGCCGCGGGTGAAGGGAAATTCGCCCGGGAAGCCCAGGTCGCGGTCGGTATCGACTGAGGCCCGATCGTCAGGGTGCGCCTCGTGGCGCTCGGATTCCGGACGACTTACCGCCATCGCCGGCATTGTAACGGGTTCAGCCGGGCGGGAACCGATCGCCTCATGGTGGATCGCGCCAGGCGTACCAGACGCTGGGGTAGCTCGGCCCGGCCACCATTAGGAGGGAGGTGGGCAGAGATTGATACCACTTGTAGGGTTCGTCCTTGACAGCCTGTGGGGCGAGTTCTTAGAATGGCGCTACTATCCCCATAACGATAAGTCCTGCCGAATGCAGACTTTGCGTCGAAGCTCCGGCTGCCAGGCTGGAACGCGCGTCGCAACGCCCCGGCGGCCCGGCCCGGCGGCATTGAGGAGGGAGTCCCATGGATGACGTCGTGAACCGGTTTGCGCGAGAGCTGGCCCATGCCGTGGCGGCCGCCGTCGCCGAGCATGCCGAGGTCGAAGCGTGCCGGGCGCGGGCTCGGGCCGCCGGCTATGAAATGAAGCTCACGCTCGAGGCAGTGGTGGGATTTGCGGCAAAGGCAGCGCCGCAGCCGTCCGATGGAACGGCCG
>JAIVJN010000353.1 GCA_020200025.1 Acidobacteriota bacterium
CATCCATGGATCGCACGCGCGACGAGCTCTTTCCCCGACCCGCTCTCGCCCTCGACGATCACGGGAAAGGGGGAGCTGGCCGCTCGCAGGACCGCGGCGCGGACCACTCGGATCGACGCGCTTTCCCCGACCAGCTCTGGCACCGCCTCAGCGGCCACCGATTTCGGCCGCTGCCGCTCGACCACGATTCGCATGCTGGGCGCCGAGGCCGCGGCGGCCACGCCGAGCAGGGTGCGCGCATCGGCGCCAGCAATCGGCGTGCCGACACTCCAGCGGCACGAGACGGCGCCGATGACCTCGGCGGCATGTCGAACCGGCGTGGCAGACTCCGCCGGCCCGCAGTCGGTCGCCGCGGGAACGGCGCATCCCGATTCGATGGAGCGGCGAGCCGCCTCCATCCCAGGTGGATCGGCGCCGGCGCGCGCCAGCACACGCAAGCTGGCGCCGTCTGGCGCCACGAAGGCGACGGTCGCTGCCTGCAAGCGCTCACGCAGGTACGCCCCCACGCGCGCCAGCGCCAGGTGCTCGTCCTCGACGTCCTGGCAGAGCTGCAATACGCCAACGAAATCGTCCACCATCGCACATCCTCCCTGCTTCTGCGATTCGCCGAGCAGGCGGTCGAGCGCCACACCGGCTTCCTGGCGGTCGACCTCGCGCAGCCGTGCCATCGCTGCCAACGTGGCTTGCCGCACGCCACCCTCGGCACGGCAACGAAGGAGCAGCGCTCGCGCCTCGAAACGCCGCCCGCGCTCGGTCAACACGCGCGCGAGCTGCACACGAGGGAGATCCAGGTGCCCATCCCGTGTACCCCCAAGCTCACCGAGGATGAGCGACCACCGCGCCGTCGTCTCGGCGCCCCCCGCCGGCGGGAACAGGGCATCCTGCGATGCCGCGTTGCCGTAACACGCCACGGTCTCGCGAACTGCCGTGAGCCCAGGCACCGGTCGGTCGGCGGCGCAGGCTCTGTCGCGCCCCTCCGCCATGCGCACGATGAGGTGCGGCAGCCGCCCCCTTGCCGACAGCGCGCCAAGCGCGACGAGACCCGCTCGCAGGTCGTCGTGCGGCCGCACGAAGATGACGAGACATCGTGCGGCCACGCGTGACCACCGGCGCCCTGTGACGATGGTGGAGAGCTGTTGCAGCCCGAGTGGAATCCACCCGGCACGTCGCGCCACTCGCGCCGACAACCGCAGCGCCGTCTCGTACTGGCGCGTGGTCATCCTCGGCACGTCGAACAGGCGCGGCGCATCGTGAACGGCCGCCGTGAGCGCCTCACCCACATGTCGACTCGTCGCCGTCACACGCGGCTCGAGCGGCACCGGTTGCCAACGCTCCCAGAACTCGAGCCGGTGACGTCCACGATCGATCCAGTCGATGAGCGTCAGGTGCCGCGACCCTTCGAAGAGCTGCTGACACGCGCGGGTGGATCGTTTCAGGATGACGCGCGCACCCGTCGCCAGATCGCATGTTCCGTCGCGGGTGACGAGGAAACGATCGAAGTAGATCACGCGAGCGGTTGGTGCAAAACGATGGCCGCGCGGGCGGCGCGGACGATCGCCTGCCGGCGGGCCGACGGCGCGCCAAACACGGCAGAAACTTCGTATACAATGGCGCGCCGATGCTGCGATTTCTCACCGCCGGCGAGTCGCACGGCAAGAGCCTCGTCGCGATCCTCGAAGGCTTCCCCGCCGGCCTGCCCATCGATTTCGATCAGATCACACGCGACCTGCGACGCCGGCAAGGAGGATACGGCCGCGGCCGTCGCATGGCGATCGAGTCGGACGCCGCCGAGATCATGTCGGGTGTGCGTCGCGGGCGCACCACAGGCGCCCCTATCGCACTCGTCATCAGCAATCGAGACTGGATCAACTGGCACTACACGATGACGATCGAAGCGGAGCCGCCGCCGGAGGCGGGCGGGGCGCGCCGAGCCGCGGTCGTCCGCCCCCGTCCGGGCCACGCAGACCTGGCTGGCGCGCTGAAGTACGATCACGAAGATATGCGCGATGTCCTCGAGCGCGCGAGCGCGCGTGAGACCGCCGCCCGCGTCGCCGTTGGTGCCTTCACCCGTCAACTCTTGCGGCATTTCGACGTCGAGATTGTCAGTCACGTGACCGCCATCGGCGATGTCATGCGCGATCCCGAAGCTGTCGCCACCTTCGAGCGACTGCGCCAGCTTCCCGACGACTCGCCCTTGCGGTGTGTGGACCCCGCTCTCGAAGCGCAAATGATCACGGCGATCGATCGCGCTCGCGAGGCCGGCGACACGCTCGGAGGAACGTTCGAAGTGGTCGCGCACGGGCTGCCGCCTGGACTCGGCAGTTACGTCCAGTGGGACCGTAAGCTCGACGGTCGTCTCGCGCAGGCGATGATGTGTATCCCCGCTATCAAGGCCGTTGGGATCGGCGATGGCGCCGACGCCGCGCGGCGCCCTGGCTCGTCCGTGCACGACGAGATCGTGTCTCGGCCGGATAGCGCCGACGGCCTCGCCATCGCGCGACCGACCAATCGAGCCGGCGGCCTGGAAGGTGGTGTGACCAACGGCGAGGACGTTCGCGTCACCGGCCACATGAAGCCGATCGCCACGTTGATGAAGCCGCTCCGTTCGGTCGATCTCACGACCCTCGCCGAGGCCCCAGCGACCATCGAGCGCAGCGACGTTTGCGCCGTCCCGGCCGCTGCGGCGGTGGGCGAGGCGATGGTGGCGTTCGTGCTGGCTGACGCGTTCATCGAACGATTCGGCGGCGATTCGCTGGCGCAGATGGAGACCCACGTTCGTGAGACCGCATTGCGCCTGCGCCGGCGCCTGAGCAGGCCGACCATCGCCGCGCGCCCCGAGCGCTAGCGTCCCCATGCGTCGGCCGATTCTTCGCCTCGGCGCCGACGCGCTCACCGAGCCCGCTCGACCTGTCGCCGCCATCACGACAGAGATCGCCACGCTCATCGACGACATGATCGACACCATGTACGCCGCGCCCGGCATTGGCCTGGCGGCGCCGCAGGTCGGGGTGCCGCTGCGCGTCTTCGTCATCGATCTGTCGCTCGGGCACGACCGCGGGGAGCTCATCACGATGGTCAACCCGGAGTTCGTGGACCGCGCCGGCATGCAGCTCGAAGAGGAAGGCTGTCTCAGTGTCCCTGGATTCACGGCGACGGTGGCCCGGCCGCACCGGGCGGTCGTTCGCGGGCTCGATCGCGAGGGGCAGCCGCAGACGCTCGAAGGCGACGGCCTTCTCGCGCGCGCCTTCCAGCACGAGATCGATCACCTCGACGGCCGGCTGTTCACCGATCGCCTTCGCGGCATCAAGCGCGACCTCATCGTGCGCAAGATCCATAAGCTTGCGCGCGCCGGAAAATGGTGACGCGCCGGACGGACCGGCAACGGCCCCGGCTCCTGACAGCCGCTCACAACCGCGGCGGCCCAGATAGCGGTGAACGTCTGCGTATCGTGTTCTTCGGCACGCCGTCGTTCGCCGTGCCCACGCTGGAGCGTCTCCTCGATTCGACCCATGCCGTCGTGGGCATCGTGACGCAACCCGATCGTGCGAGAGGCCGCGGGCAGAAGGTGACGCTCGCGCCAGTCAAGGCGTTGGCCGTCGCGCGAGAGGTGCCGATCCTCCAGCCCGAACGCTTGTCGCAGGCCGACTTCGCCGCTGCCTTTGCGTCGCTTCGCGCCGATCTGGCCGTGGTCGCCGCTTACGGCAAGATCTTGCCCGAGTGGCTGCTCGGCGCGCCGCGGCTCGGCACCATCAATGTGCACGCGTCGCTCCTGCCGAAGTATCGGGGTGCAGCTCCTATCCACCGTGCCATCATGGCCGGCGAGACCGCCACCGGCGTCACCATCATGCGCATCGTCAAAGCACTCGACGCGGGGCCGATGCTTGCGAGAGTCGTCACCTCTATCGGCCCTGACGAGACGAGCGTCGAGGTCGAACGCCATCTCGCAGCGCTCGGCGCCGACCTGCTGCTCGAGAGCGTTGGCGGCCTCATCCGAGGTGGGTTGACCGAGACGCCGCAGAACGACTCGGAAGCCACGTTCGCCGGACGTTTGACGCGCGAGGACGGCCTCGTCGACTGGACGCGACCTGTGCGCGCCGTTCACGATCAAGTGCGCGGCCTGCATCCGTGGCCGCACGCCTTCACGTTCCTCGACAGCGCGCGCTTCATTCTTCATCGGACTCGGGTCGGCGATCACGAACCGTTGGCGTCACCCGGCATGGTCGTGCATCGGGGATCCTCGGGGCTGGCGGTCGTGTGCGGCGATCGGCGACTGCTCGACGTGCTCGAGATTCAGGCCGAGGGTCGCCGTGTCATGCCTGCGCACGCCTTCCTGGCTGGGTATGCCCTCGAGCCCGGCCGCCGGTTTCGCTGAGCGAATGCCAGCACCAGCCCGCGTCGCCGCTCTCGCCGTGTTGCGAGCGGTGTCGGACGCCGGCGGCAATCTCGGCGATGCGCTCACTCGGGCCAAGGGCACGCTCGCCGACGAGCGAGACCGCGCGTTGGTGTCCGAAATCGTCCTCGGCACGCTCAGACACCGCGCGGCGCTCGACTACCAGCTCTCCCGCCGCCTCTCCCGGCCCCTGGCGAAGATCGACGCGGATATTCTCGATATCCTGCGCCTGGCCGCCTTTCAATTGCTGCACCTGACCCGCGTGCCCGCGGCAGCGGCCGTCAACGACGCGGTGGCGCAAGCTCGTCGTGCAGGAAAATCGAGTGCGGCCGCTCTCGTCAACGCGGTCCTCCGACGACTCGCTCGCGAGCGCGACACGCTGTCGTGGCCACCGGTGCCCCCGACGATCGGCGCGAGCGCTGACGAGCAGGCGCTCATTCACCATCTCTCGGTCGTGCACTCGCATCCCGACTGGCTGGTCGCCCGCTGGCTGGATCGCTACGGGCGTCGCTCAACGGAAGCGTGGCTGGCCTTCGACAACGCCCCCCCGGCCCTCACCCTCGCCGTCAATACCAGTCGGGCGACGCCAGACGATGTGGTGATACGACTTCGATCGGAGGGCGTGTCGTCGGAACGGACGGGGACCGCCCCGGCCGGCCTTGTCGTCCGTGAGGGCCACGCCCTCGACACGGCGGTGTTCCGAGGGGGCCTCGTTCTGGTCCAGGACGAGGCGTCGCAGCTCATCCCCTTGCTGGTCGACGCCAGGCCAGGAGATCTCACGCTGGACGCCTGCGCCGCTCCCGGCGGAAAGACCGTGGCGCTTGCTGCCGGAGTTGCGGCGG
>JAIVJN010000120.1 GCA_020200025.1 Acidobacteriota bacterium
AGATACTTGATCGCTTCGTTATCGCCGACGTAGGCCGCGCCGTGCAGGGTCGTGTAGTGCTTGGCGTCTTTGGCATTCACGTCGGCGCCGGCCTCTTCGACCAGGTAGCGCACGGCTGCCATGCGCGAGTCGGGGACGACGTTGGTCCCCTGATACTCGAACCCGATGCCGGCGGCAACCATGAGCGGCGAGACGTGGTGCACGGTCGGCAGATTCGCATCGGCGCCACGGGAGGCGAGCAGCCGCATGGCGGTCACGTCATTGGCCTGGGCGGCGCGCCAGAACGCCGTCGCACCCGCGGGCTCGACCCAGTCGTCACCGTAGCGGAACTTGCGGAACCATAACTTGCGTGCCACACGGGCGTTGACATCGGCACCGCGGTCGAGGAGCGCCGTCATGAAATCGAGATAGTTCGTCTGTTCTTCCTCGATCGTCGGCTGCGGATACCAGGTGTTATGGCGCCACCGCATGTCGATCGTCGCGTAGAGCGGGGTCAATCCGTCGATGTTGGCAAGCGCCGGGTTGGCGCCCTGATCGAGCAGGAACTTCGCGAGGTCCATATGGCCGTTGATGATGGCCTCGGTGATCGGCGAGGTTCGCTCGCCGCCGCTCACCAGGTTCACATCGGCGCCGCCGCTGATGAGCGCGCGCACGGCGTCCTTGTGCCCCTCGCGCGCGGCGAAATGGAGGGCGGTCATGCCGCCGATGACGGTGGCGCCGAACACGCGTTCCTCCCTCGGGTTGCGCATGGGCCTGGCGTCCGTCACCTCGTCCTTCTTCTCGGCTTCCTTCTTCTCGGCCTCTTCGGATAGCGGGTCGCCGTTGGCATCCACCTTCACCCGTTTCAGGCTCACCACTTTCGTCGTGACGTGCGGGTTGGCGCGCTGCTCGAGCAGTGCCGTGATGGCACCGGCACTGTTGCGCGCCGCTGCGAACATGAGCGCCGTCTGTCCGTTGGTGGCGTCGGTGGCATTGGGATCGGCACCAGCGTCGAGCAGCGCCTTGACCGCGGGCACACTGCCCGAGGCCGCGGCAACCATGAGAGCCGTGGTTCCGTTGCCGTTGGCTTCGCTCGCGCGGGCGCCCGCCTTCAGTAGCGCGTCGACCACAGGTGCATGGCCATTCTTGGCGGCCATGAAGAGCGGTGTCATCGATCCGATGCGTGTGGCCGCTGTAACGCTGGCCCCGCGCTCGAGCAGCGCCTGGACAAGGTCGTGATTGCCGTTGCCCGCTGCCCAGTGCAGTGCCGTGCTGCCATCGCCGTCCGCGACATTCACGTCGACGCCCGTCGCGATCAGCGAGCGCGCGGCCGCGGCATCGCGTTCCTTGACAGCGTCGATGAGCGGCGTCTGCGCCGTCGCCGGCGTGGTCAGAGCGAGGAGCAGGCCGGCCCCCGCCAGAACGAAAGTCGTCGGCGTTCTCATATGGCCACCTCGCCTGTGCTGTCACCAATGGAGGATTGATCGACGCCGAGCTTGCGCAGCATGGTCAGCAGCACGTTGGCATACGGCGTCTGGTCCGCGCATTTCACGTGCAAGTTGCCCTTGACCTGACCGCTGGCCTTACCTGCGAGAAGAACCGGCAGCCGCTTATGGGCGTGCACGTTCGAGTCGCCCATGGGACTGCCCCAGAGAATCAGCGAGTGGTCGAGCAGGTTGCCGTCGCCGTCCGGCGTCGACCGAAGCTTCTCCAGGAAGTACGGCAACAGGCTCACGTGATAGACGTTGAGCTTCGCATAGTCGAGGATCTTCGACGCGATCGAGCCATGGTGCGACATCGCATGGAACGGCGCCTTGATGCCGCTCTCCGGAAACACCCGGTTGCTCGTGTCGCGACTCAACTTGAGCGACGACACGCGGGTCACTTCGGACGCAAACGCGAGCACCTGCAGATCGAACATCAGCTTGACGTGCTCTTCCCACGAATCCGGCACCCCGATGGGCGCCGCCGGCAGTTCTCGCTCGGCGCCGCTGGCATTGTGCTGCTCGATCTTCTCGATGCGTCGTTCGATCTCACGTACGCTATCGAGATAGGCGTCCAGTCGCGTCTTGTCTCGCGATCCCAACTCTTTCTGCAGACGGCTGACCTCGCGGGTGATGCCGTCGAGGATGCTGCGGTTGGCGCGCTGGCGCGACGCGCGATCGGCGGGTGTCCCACCGTCGCCGAAGAGATTCTCGAACGCCATACGCGGGTCGATCGTCATCGGCATCGGCGTGTTCGGCGACGACCAGCTGATCGGTCCCGAGTACACGCACGCGTAATTGAAGCCGCAGGCGCCGGCGGCATCCACGTTCTCGATGGCGAGCTGCAGGGACGGGAGCGGCGTATCCTGGCCGAACTTCTGGGCGTAGATCTGATCGATCGACGTGCCGGCCACGACGTCGGAGCCTTCGGTCTGCTTCGGGTGCGCCGCCGTGAGGAACACCGCGCTCGAGCGGAAGTGGTCGGCGCCCTCTTCGGCCGCCGACCAGGCTTCGGCGGCCCGCAGGTCGGTTTGGGTGACGACCGTCACGTACTCCCGATACGGCTCGAGCGGCTTCAGGATCATCGTGAAGTCGAAATCCGAGCCCTCGGTCGTCGGCATCCAGTAGTTCTTGTCGATGCCCTCTTGCGTGCTGCCTGCACACCCGTGCACCATCTCGAGGCACGCCAGACGGGTGCGCGGAGCGGCCGCCGTCTTGCGCAACAAGGTCTGCGCCGGCACCATCGCGTCGAGCAGCGGCAACGCCATGGCCGAGCCCATCCCGCGCAAGACTGTGCGTCTCGAGAGATGTCTTTTGGTAATGAACATCGACGTCGACTCCTGACTTGTCGTTGACCAGCTAGCGAGCTCCGCGTCAAACGGTCACGAAGACGTGACCCAGCATCTTCGCCTTATGAGATGTCTCCTACCGGCGGCCGCTGCCACTCTCGACCGTCGTGACCACCTCGTCGGCCTGCCGCATCTGGAACGGCACGCTCTTCACCACACCGATCACGAATGACGAGAATCGGTAGTCGTTCTTGGCGGCATCGCGTTGAATGGCCCGAACAGCCGGCATGTCGCGATGGTCGGTCAAGCGGCCGAGGCCATAGGCGAGCAGGCTCTCGGTGAAGCTGCCGACGAACGAGTCGGTCCGCTCGAGAATGGCACGCCGCAGGCTGACGGGACCCTCCATCGGCGTCCCGTCGTACAACTGTCCCGACGGGTCGACCGGCGCGCCGCTGTCGTGCGAGCGCCACAGCCCGACGGCGTTGAAGTTCTCGAGCGACAAGCCGATCGGGTCCATCATGTTGTGGCACGTCGAACAGGCGGGGTTCTTGCGATGCTCGGCGAGACGTTCCCGTACGGGCACCGCTTTCTGATTCTCGACGTTCTCCATCAGGGCCGGCACGTCTGCGGGCGGCGGCGGCGGCGCGACGCCGAGAAACACCTCCATCACGTACTTGCCGCGAAGCACCGGCGAGGTGCGATTGGCCAACGACGTCAGCGTGAGGATGCTGCTGTGCCCGAGCAGGCCGAGCCGGTTGGGATCGGTGACCGGCACGCGACGGAACGCGCTCCCCTGCACGTTGGCAATGCCGTAATGTTTTGCCAGGATCTCGTCGACGAACGTGTAGTTGGCCGTCAGCAGGTCGACGAGGCTCCGATCCTCACGCATGACACTGTCGAAGAGCAGCTTCGTCTCGCGCGTCATCGACTGCCCGAGATTGCGCGTGAAGTTCGGGTAGAGCCCGCCGTCGGGATCGGCTTCCTTCACGCTTTGCAAGCGCAGCCACTGATACGCGAAGTTGTCGACGAGCGCCTCGGCACGGCGGTCGGCAAGCATGCGGCGGACTTCGCGGTCGAGCACGGCCGGATCCTTCAGCTTGCCCTGCGCCGCCAGGGTGACGAGCTGATCGTCCGGGCCGCTGCTCCACAGGAAATAGGCCAAGCGCGTGGCAAGGTCCAAGTCGTCCAGCCGGAAGTTCGATCCGGGCTTGACGGCCGCCGGCATCCGCTCGAAGCGGAACAGGAACTTCGGGTTCGCGACAATCGCCTGTAGCGCCATGCGGATGCCGCTCTCGAATCCGCCTTCTTTGCGCCCTTCCTTGTAGTAATTGAAGAGGAACTCGGTATCGACGTCGGTGACCGGTCGGCGGAACGCCTGACGCGCAAGCCGACCGATGATCTGCTGCGCGCAGGTCCCCTCGTCGACGCCCGCGCCCGGCGTGCACGTGAAGATCTTGCGCCGGCTCGGTGTCTCGGAGACGCCCGTCACGGCAAAGGGACCGGCAATGGTCAACGATTGCAGATGCGGCAACGCGATCAGCCCCGGCACGCCGGCGCTGATGTCGATCATCGACTGCTCCACCTGCCGGAACTGATCCTCGGTCGGTCCATCGAACTTCGCGATGAACGCCGCGGAGACGCGGTGGGGCCCGGCCGCAATCGGGATCTTCGGCGTCGACAGGATGTTCTTCGTCTCCGGAATGTTCGGATCGATGGTGAAAATCGCCGCCCGCGCACCGTCGACCGAAATCTCGATCTCCTGCCCTTGCAGGTTGGCGGGCAAGCTCTGACCGAAGAGCGTTTCGAGATAGTCGTAGTAGAACGCGAGCTTGAAGGTGTAGTCGCCGTCGGCCGGGAAGTTGTGGACGACGGAGGTGCCACCACGGGTCCCAAGCGGCGCGCCGTCGACGTGCCGCATCTGGTTGACGACCTTGGGCACGGTATACATAGCGGTCGTCGGCGCCACACCCGAATCACCGACCGCCTCGCGGCTGATTCGGCTGGCGGCTCGCACGTAACTCTGCACCAAGGTCGGCGTGACGGCCAGCGCATTGGACATGTTGTCGAAGCCGCGCGCCATCTCGTCCGGCGGCAGGAGCGCCGAGACGTCCACGTCGAGGCCAAGCAGATCCCGGATCGAGTTGCGATACTCGGTCCGGTTCAAGCGATGCAGCTCGGGCGCGCCTGCATACGGGCGGCTCGCGGCCGTCCGGTCGATTGCGTTCTCGAGATGGGACGCAAGGGCAGCCGCGCTCGCGGCGTCGGGTCGAGGGGCCCCGGGCGGCGGCATCAGGCCGGCCCGCACACGGCGCACGACCTTCTCGGCCGCTTCGGCGTTCTGCGCCGGGTTGGTCAGATCGATGTGGCTCCAGGAGAATCCACCCGCTGACCGCTTATCGTTGTGACACCCGGCGCAGTACTTGTTGACGAGCGCTTGTTGCGAT
>JAIVJN010000121.1 GCA_020200025.1 Acidobacteriota bacterium
GGCCCCTGCGCACGGCGTTGGAACCACTCGAGACCGAAATCCAGAAACTGCATCAGGAGGCCGCGCTTGCCGCCTAAAAAACTTGCTTCAACCCTTACGATGTCTTCCGTAGAAGATGTCTAGGACAGCACGAAGATCACGAAGGGCACGAAGAACCTTGGCTCAATCCTGGGTTCGCGGTCTTCGATGACTTCGCAGTCTTCCCTTGCTGTCCTCCGCTCGTTGCGGCTCCCACTGCGACCGCATCGCGGCCAGGCCTTCCATGTACACGGCGACTCGCTCACGCTCTTCCTCAGTCGCCAGCGACTTCAAGAGATCGATCGCTCGGGCGAAGTCCTGGTGAATGCTCTTCGGACCCGTCGAGTAGTAGAGGCGCTTGATTTCTTCGATCTGATCGCTCATGAGCCTGCATGATCTTCGTGGCCTTCGTGCTCTTCGTGTTGTCTCGCGTCGCTACTGCTGACTCCGCCGCAGCATCCGCCGAAGCTCGTCGACCGGCCGCGTATTGAGCACATCCTCTTTCGTCAGCCACCCGCGTCGCGCCGTGACGACGCCCCAGCGCGCCATCGACAGCGCGTCGACCGAGTGGGCGTCGGTATTGATGACGAGCTTGGCGCCACGATCGCGGGCAAGACGAGCGTGCGTGTCCGAGAGATCGAGACGGTCGGGCAGGCAATTGATCTCGAGCGCCACACCGTGGGCAGCCGCGGCGTCGGCAATGCGCTCCATGTTGACGCGCGACGCCTCGCGGCGGAGCAGCAGCCGACTGGTCGGATGCCCGAGGATGTCGACCGAGGGATGCTCGATGGCGCGAACCAGGCGCGCGGTCATTTCCGCCTCTGTTTGCTGCATGGCGGAATGGACAGACGCGATCACCACATCGAGCTCGGCGAGGCACGCATCCGACAGATCCATTCGGCCGTCGGGCAGAATGTCACATTCGACACCTGCCAAAACGGTGATGTCCTCGTACGCTCGGTTCAGGGTGCGGACCCGGTCGGCATGCGCCAGCGTCCGCCCTTCGTCCATGCCGTTGGCCATGGCGAGCGATCGGCTATGGTCGGTGATCGCGATGTACTCCAGCCCGACAGCCCGGGCGGCAGCGACCATTGCTTCGAGGTCGTGCTTCCCGTCGGTCTCGGTCGTGTGCATGTGCAGATCGCCGCGCAGGTCGCCAGCCTCGATCAGCAGCGGCAGCCGCTCCTCGGCGGCGGCCTCCAGTTCGCCTCGGTGCTCGCGCAACTCGGGTGGCACCCACGCCAGGCCCAGCGCGCGATAGATGCCCTCCTCGTCTTCGCCCGCCACCCGCACGTCGTCGGTGACACGGAAGAGGCCGTACTCGTTCAAGCGGAGTCCTTGTCCCAGGGCGCGGTCACGAAGGGCGATATTGTGCGCTTTCGAGCCGGTGAAATACTGGAGCGCCGCGCCGCGGCTCGTGGCCGGCACCAAGCGGAGATCGGCCTGATAGCCGCCGTCGAGGAGTACGCTCGCTTTCGTCTCGCCGCGCCCGAGGATGCGCTCGACACGCCCGAAGCGCGTGAAGGTGTCCATCACGCTCGGACCGGCACCGATTGCGACGACGTCGATGTCGCCGCACGTATCGCAGCCGCGGCGCAGGCTGCCGACCGGCACGAACGACACCGCGGGCGCCTGTGTCTCGAGCCATGCAGTCAGGGCAGCGGCGGCTTCGGCGGCGTCGACGAGCCGGTGGCGACCCGCGTAGCGACGCCGTTCCTCGAGCGCGCGCAGCAGGAGCTGTTCTTTCTTCGCGCCCATCCCTTTCAACCCGCGCAGCCGCCCCGCGCGCGCTGCGGCTTCGAGATCGTCGAGCGAGGCAATGCGCAACGCCGCATAGAGCATTGCCACTGTCTTGGGTCCGAGGCCCTGCAGCCGCAGCAAGTCGAGCAGCGTCGGCGGAAACTCGCCGAGCAGGTCCCGGTGCAGTGTGCAGCTACCGGTCGTCCCGATCTCGCGGATGCGTCCCGCGAGGTCCTTGCCGATGCCTGGCCACTGACGGAGCGCCGCTTCATCGAGGTCGACGACCGTCTCAGCGGCTTGGCGCACGAGATCGGCCGCGCTCCGATACGCGCGAATCTTGAAGACGTTCTCGTTCTTCAGCTCGAGCAGGTCGGCAACTTCGCTCAGGACGCGGGCAATGCCGATGTTATCGAGCGCGGCCATTCTCGACCTCGAGGCCGTTCGGTTCGATGTGGAAGTCGAGCAGCCGGGCGCCACCGGCGGCGAGCGCTTGGCGTACGGCCGCCGTCCGATCGGGCGGGGCGAGGCAAAAGAGACACCCGCCCCCGCCGGCGCCACACACCTTCGCGGCGAGCGCGCCAGCGGCGCGTGCCCGAGTAATCAGGCTCTCGATGGCCGGCGTCGTCACGCGCGGCGCCAGACGCTTCCGGTTGTCCCATTCCGTGGCGAGATGTCTCGCGGTGCCGTCCCAGTCACCGCGCTCCAGGGCGGTGCGCATGGCCGCCGCCGTGTCGCGAATGCGTTCGAAGCAATCGAAGACGCCCCGGTCGCCGTCGATGTGACGCTTCATGATCTCCCAGTTATTGGTGCCGGACGCGCGCGGCTCTCCGGTATAGCAGAGCACGATGCGGCGCTCCAGCTCACGCGCATCGATGTCGAGCGGCACTCGAGTGAGCCCCTCGACGCCGAGCTCGAGGGCGGCGACGCCGCCGTACATCGCCGGCCGATAGTCTTGCAGCCCGGTCGGCACCTTGATGACTTGAGCCTCGACGTTCATGGCGATCTGGAGCAGCGCCTCGGGCGATGTTGGCTTCTGGGCCCAGCGCGCCAACGCGCCACAGACGGCGACGTTCAGCGCCGACGATCCGGCGATCCCCGCTCCCGCGGGACTCTGGGACGTGGTCGTCAGCGTCATGCCGCGTGCACCGAAAGCGTGCGCCAGTCCGCAGAGGAGCGGCAATGTCCCATCGGCGGCGAGCGCGTCGTGGTTGTCCCCCTCGACCTCGCACCTTGTATCATTCGACACAATCCGGATGCGACCATCGGCACGTGGCTCGATCTGAACGCGTGCCCGCAGGCTGATCGCGGCGTTCAGCGTCTGCGCCCCCGCGTGAAAGAGGTAGAGGGGCCAGATATCGATCGTGCCGCCCGCGAGATCGATGCGAGTGGGCGCGGACGCGAGAATGTGCACCGGCAAATTATAATCGTCGTCACTTATGCCTCTCTCGAGCCGGCGCGACATCGGACAGATGCTGATCGGCAGCTTCCCGGGACCGACCGTACCGCCCGAATGGCGCTCGCTCGCGCGCGAGTTCGACTTGGGCGGAGCCATCCTGTTCGGCCGCAATGTCGAAGCGCCCGAACAGGTCGCGGAGCTGGCGATCGCCATCGAGGCCTTGGGTCGTGAGATGCCCGCCTGGGTGAGCATCGATCAGGAAGGGGGACGTGTCGCCCGGCTCGAGGCCCCGTTCACGGCCTGGCCACCGATGGCGACGCTCGGGCGCTCCGGATCAGAGGCGCTTGCCGAGCGGTTCGCACGCGCGCTCGCCACAGAGTTGAAAGCCGTGGGCATCACCCTCGACTACGCACCCGTGCTGGACATCCACACGAATCCGGCCAATCCCGTGATTGGCAACCGCGCACTCGCCGAACGTGCGGCTGACGTCGCGCGTCTGGGCCAGGTGATCATCACCGTTGTCCAAGCGGAAGGCGTCGCGGCGTGTGGCAAGCACTTTCCCGGTCATGGCGATACCAGCGCCGATTCACACATCGAGCTTCCAGTCGTCGAGCACGCGCTCGAACGGCTGCGCGCCGTCGAGCTCGAGCCCTTTCGCGCGGCCATCGCGAGCCGCGTCGCCTTCATCATGACGGCGCACGTGCTCGTGCCGGCGCTCGACGAAACGCACCCCGCCACGCTGTCTGCCCACGTCGTTCAAGCCCTGCTCCGTGACGAGTTGGGCTTCAACGGCGTCATCTTGAGCGACGATCTCGAGATGAAAGCCGTCAGCGGGCGCTATCCGGTGCCCGACGCTGCTGTCGAAGCAGTCCGCGCCGGCTGTGACGCGGTGCTCGTATGCAGCGGCAACCTTGATTTGCAGGCAGCGACGCTCGAAGCCCTGGTCCGCGCGGCGGAAGACGGCACCATTCCGGACAAGAGGCTCGACGATGCGTCGCAGCGGCTGCGACAGGCCAAGGAGCGATTTTTGACCGTGGAGCGGCTGGCGGCGAGCCACCGCATCCGCGCGCTGAGAGCCGTGTTGGGGCGCGACGAGCATCAGGCCATCGCGGCAGAGATGGCCACCTACCTGTGATTCGGCCGCATGCCCTTCGCGCCGGCGACCGAGTGGCGCTCGTCGCGCCGGCCAGCTCGTTCAAGCGAGACGAATTCGACCGCGGCGTCGCCGAGCTGAGGAGCCTCGGCTTTGAGCCGGCCTATGACGAAAGTGTGTTCGACACGCTCGGCTATCTGGCCGGCCGCCCGGACGTGCGCGCCAGTGCCCTGCAGCGGGCGTGGCAGGACTCCAGCATCCGCGCCATCATGGCGGTTCGCGGTGGCTACGGCAGCGCACAGTTGCTGCCGTTGCTCGACGGGCGCGCAATTCGCCAGGCGCGAAAAGTGTTCGTCGGCTACAGCGATATCAGCGCGCTGCTGTGGCTGCACCTGAAGCACGGCGTCATCTCGTTTCACGGCCCTATGCTCGAGGGGCGACTGGCACGAGGCCCGGACGGCTACGATCGCCGGTCGTTTCTCGGCGCCGTGATGGAGCCTTCTCCGCTCGGCGAGCTGGCCCCCGCGGGTCTCGAAGCGGTCTGGCCGGGCGAAGCGAGCGGGGTGCTGGCGGGAGGAACGCTGACGCAGCTCGTGTCCTTGCTCGGTACCCGCTGGAGCTTCTCGCCCCCACATGGCAGCGTCTTGTTCATCGAAGACATCGGTGAGCGTCCCTATCGTATCGATCGCATGTTGACGCAGCTTGCGCAGGCCGGTGTCCTCGGCTCGGCGGCCGCGCTCGTGTTCGGCGTCTTCCCCCACTGCGACGAGCCCGGTGGCCAGCTTTGCGCCAAGGATGTGATCCGCGCGGCCACTCAGCACCTGAAGGTGCCTGTGCTGTTCGGCTTTCCTTCGGGACATACACCTGGCCGCATCTGGACGCTGCCACTGGGCGTGCGCGCACGCGTGCTGGCGGGCTCCAGTCCTGCCCTGGTGGTGGTCGGCAATGCCATTTCGCGAGGTAACCCAGAGCTCGAGGCGGTGCTCGACCTCAAGGTGCGATATGTGTCGCTGCCAGAAGCGCTGCGCGACCACTTCTTGTGGACGTCGCGGTCGCTGGTCATTGCCGGCACGCACGGCAAGACGACGACCACCGCGATGGCGGGGTGGCTGCTGGCGCACGGGGGTGTCGACCCCACGGTCTTCATTGGCGGCATCGCGCGAAACTTCGGAGCCGACGGGTCGAGCTACCGCATCGGCGCGGCCGGCGCGCCCTTCGTGATCGAGGGCGACGAGTACGACAGCGCCTACTTCGACAAGACGGCCAAGTTCCTCAAGTACGTCCCCGATGTGGCGCTCATCAACAACATCGAGTTCGATCATGCCGACATCTACCCGGACCTCGACGCGGTGCGGCTCGCGTTCCGGCGCCTGGTCAATCTCGTGCCGGGCCGAGGTCTTACGCTCATCGGCGCGGACAGTCCCGATGCCGCGGCCCTGGCAGCCACCGCGCGAAGCCGTGTCCAGACCTTTGGCCTGGGCGAGGGGCACACCTGGCGCGCGACGCATCTTCAATCGGATGCAGCCTCGACCACGTTCCGTCTCTGGCAGGACGGCACGGATGAGGGAATGCTGACGGTGCCGCTCGTCGGCGCACACAACGTTCGCAATGCCATGGCGGCCGTGGCGATCGGTGTCGAGTGTGGGATCTCGCTTTCCACCTTGCGCGAGGGGCTCGCGCAGTTCACAGGCGTGAAGCGGCGACTCGAGGTCGTCGGCACGGCGCGCGGCATCACGGTGTACGACGACTTCGCGCACCATCCCACGGCCGTGGCGCAGACTCTAGCGGGCCTCAGGGCGGCGCACCCGAGCCGGCGCATCTGGGCTGTCTTCGAGCCGCGATCGGCGTCGTCATGCCGCCGCGTATTTCAAGACGATTTTGCTCGGGCCTTCACCGGCGCCGACGAGGTGATCGTGGCGTCGGTGTTCCGGTCGACGCTGCCGGACAGCGAGCGGCTCTCGGAAGATCGGCTCGTGGCCGACCTCGCTCAGGCGAGCGTGTCCGCCCGTCACATCCCGACAGTCAACGCCATCGTCGCCGCGCTCTCTGCCGAGGCACGTGAGGGCGACCTCATCGTCATCATGTCGAACGGCGGTTTTGGCGGCATCCACCAGAAGTTGCTGAGGGTGCTGTGGTCCGCGTGAGGGCTGCGGGCGACACGCTGTTGCTCGTCGAGCTCGGCACGACGGTCGATCCCGTCATCAACGAGCGCGCCATTCAAATGGCCGACGCCCTTCGCACACGCATGTTGCCAGGCGTCCGCGACGTGGTGCCGGCCTATTGCAGCGTGGGCATTCATTTCGACCCGCTCCGCACCAACCTCCGCCTCGTCGAGCAGGCGATCGGCGATGCGGTGCGGAGCCTCGGCGAAGTCGACGCCGTGCCCGAGCGGCGCGTGATCGATGTCGAGGTGGTCTATGGTGGTGCGGGCGGCCTTGATCTCAGCGCCGTGGCCGAGTGGGCAGGCTTGAGCGCGACGGAGGTCATCGCACGGCATGCGGACCGAACATACCGCGTCTACATGCTGGGATTCGTGCCGGGCTTTGCCTACATGGGCCGTGTGGATGCGGCGATTGCGGCGCCTCGCCATCGGGTACCCCGAGAGCGCGTGCCGGCAGGATCCGTAGGCATTGCCGGAGAGCAGACCGGCGTCTACCCGACGAGTACGCCAGGCGGCTGGCAGATCATCGGGCGAACGAGCCGGGTGCTCTTCCAGGCCGATCGCGTGCCGCCCAGCTTGTTCTCGCCGGGTGATCGTGTGCGCTTCGTGCCCGCTGCGGGAGTGCTGGCGTGACGGGCGATGGCACGCTATGTGTGCGCCGGCCAGGCTTGTTGACGACGGTGCAGGATTTGGGGCGGTGGGGACATCAGGTGGACGGTGTGCCGGTGGCGGGGCCCATGGATACGTACTCTCATCGGCTCGCGAATATCCTCGTCGGCAACGAGGCGTCAGCCGCGACGCTCGAAGTCACGCTGATCGGACCCGACATCGAGATCGATGCGGCAACGACGGCAGCCGTGGCGGGCGCCGCCTTCGACGTCGAGTACGACGGTGCCGCGGTCGGGACCGATGTTTCGTTCGCGGTTCGGCCGGGATCGCACGTGCGCTTTGGCCGGCGTCACGCCGGGGCGCGGGCCTATCTCGCCGTGGCCGGCGGCATTCTCACCGCGCCGGTCCTCGGTAGTCGGGCGACACATCTCCCCTCGCGCATGGGTGGCATGGCCGGACGTCCGCTTGCCGCGGACGACATCTTGCCTCTGGATCGATGGCCCACCACCCGCGCCGGGCGGCGCGCGACCGGCATGCGCTTGCCCGGCCGGGGGGGTACTCGGGTTCGCGTGCTCCAGGCGCCCCAGGCGTCGTGGTTTACCGATGCGGCGTGGTCGGCCTTCACCTCTGCTTCTTTCCAGGTGTTACCGCAATCCAACCGCATGGGCTATCGACTCGAGGGTCCGCCGCTCACGCGTGCGAGAGACGAGGAGCCTTTGTCGGAACCGATCGCGTTCGGATCCATTCAAGTCCCTGCCGCTGGTCAGCCCATCCTTTTGATGGCCGATCGACCCACGGCGGGCGGCTATCCCAAGATTGCGACGGTCATCGCCGCCGACCTGCCGCTGGCCGGGCAACTGGTGCCGGGCGATGCGATCACGTTCGAGCTGTGCACGCGGCAGCAGGCCGCCGCGGCGCTTATCGCGCGCGAGCGCGAGCTGCTGCGCCAGGCGGCGCGGTTCGCGTCATGACCGCGCTCACCAGCGCCCTGACGGCGCGGTTTGCCGACCGCATCTACATCAACCGACCTCTCGCACCGCTGACCACGTTCAAAGTGGGCGGGCCCGCGGATCTGCTCTTCGACGCGCACTCGTCCGCCGAGATTCTCGAAGCGCTGACGCTCGCTCGCGCGGCGGGCGTCAGCGTCACGATGCTCGGTGGCGGCTCGAACGTTCTCGTGGGCGATCGCGGCATTCGCGGCCTCGTCATCCGACCGCGCGCGGGCGCGATTTCAGCGGTGGGCGACCGGCTGGTTCGGGTCGATGCTGCGATCACCATCAACGGACTGGTTCGCTGGACGATCAACCGCGGCGCCGGGGGCCTGGAAGCGTGGGCCGGCACGCCCGGCACAGTGGGTGGCGCCATCTACGGTAATGCGCACTGGCAGCGGGTGAACATCGGCGACCTGGTCGACTGCGTGCGGCTCGCCAAGCCGGACGGCACCGAGCTGCAGGTTCCCGCCGATCGCATGGAGTTCGACTACGACAAGAGCCGTCTCAAACGAACCGGCGAGGTCGTCTTGTGGGTGGCGTTCCGCGTGACGCCGGGCCGGGATCCGGCGGCGCTTCGCCTCGTGGCGCGCGCATCGCTGGCGTTCCGCAAGCGGACGCAGCCACTCGAGTCGCCGACGGCGGGCTGTATTTTCATGAACCCGGATCCGGCGATCGACCGTGTGCCCAATGGCATGCCTGCGTCGGCCGGAGCGCTCATCGACCGTGCTGGTCAAAAGGGCACGTCGATCGGCGGTGCCCACGTGTCGCGCACGCACGCGAACTTCTTCATCAATGATGGGTGTGCAACAGCCGCTGATATCCGCGCGTTGATCGAGCGATGCCGTCATGCCGTGCAGTCACAGTACGGCGTCACGCTCCGCGAAGAGATCGTCTATCTGGGGGAGTTCTAGACCGGAGCTCACTTGATCTGGTGTAGGGGCGCACCTTTACGGTGCGCCCCTAGCGGGCCGTGAAGGCCTGCCCTACGTACTCGTCTCAAATGAGCTACGGGATTAACAGGCTCGTCGCAACCAGGTTGCTCTCGCCGCTTCATGAGAGCAACCTGGTTGCTGAACAACCTATATGTCGACACTCGTCATCGAAGGTGGAATCCCGCTCCGCGGGCGCGTGAGGGTTGAAGGCAACAAGAATGCGGCGCTGCCGCTGCTCGCGGCGTGCCTCCTCACCCGCGAAGAGTGTGTCCTGACCAACATGCCGCGCATCGCCGATGTCGAGGTCATGGCACGGCTGCTCCTCGATCTCGGCGCGGACGTCGACGGCATCGGCAGCACCACGTTGCGAGTGCGCTGCGCCGAAGTCACCTCCGACGAGCCAGACAGTGGGCTCGTCGGTCGCCTGCGCGGCTCGGTCCTGCTGCTTGGTCCGTTGCTCGCGCGGCGGGGGCGCGCGCACGTGGCGCCGCCGGGAGGCGACTTTCCGGCCCGCCGAACGATCCGGACGCATCTCGAGGCCCTGACGGCAATGGGCGCGCGGGCCGTAGGTCTGCGGCCGGCGTCGATCTACCTCGACGAAGCGTCGGTGACGGGCACGGAGACGGCGCTACTGGCTGCGGCGGCCGCGCCGGGCACGAGCGAGATTCGCCACGCCGCGTGCGAGCCTCACGTGGTGGAGCTTTGTGAGTTCCTCCGCGCGCTCGGCGCCGGCATCAGCGGCGACGGCACCAATACGATTCGCGTGGAAGGCGGCGTCAGGCTCGGCGGCGCGACCCGCGCGCTGCATGGAGACTACATCGAGGCCGGTAGTTGGGCGGTCGTCGCCGCCATCACGCGCGGACACCTCGAGATCGGGGGTGCGCGCGAGACCGACATCGAGGTCGTGGCCTCGGTGCTGAAGAAGATGCAGGTGCGCTGCCGCTACGTGGACGGGATCTTTCACGTCGAGGAGGCCACGTTGAGCGGCGCCGGACGCATCACGACCAACCTCTGGCCTGGATTTCCGAGCGACCTCGTCAGCCTGGTCACCGTCCTCGCGACCCAGGCCGATGGCACCACGCTCGTGCACGACTGGCTCTACGAGCTTCGCCTCTTTGCGTTGGAGCAGATGAGCGGTATGGGCGCCGACCTCTTCCTCTGCGACCCTCACCGAATCATCGTCACCGGTCCGCGGCGGCTTCGCGGCAAGGTGCTCGACAGTCGCGATATCCGCTCCGGGATGGCCCTCATCGCGGCGGCTCTCGCAGCCGACGGACAGAGCCGCGTCCAGCCGCTCGAAACCGTCGAGCGCGGCTACAGCCGTCTCGTCGAGCGACTGCAGGAGCTCGGCGCCAAAGTCGCTCGGGTGTGAGACAGAAGCAACCTGGTTGGTCTCATGAAATTCCGAGACCAACCAGGTTGCCGTACCCCGGCGGCGGCGGCGGCGGCGGCTTGACCGGCGTTTGCGGTTGGCCTGGCAGGGGGACCGGCGGCACGGCCGGCGCCCGGGGCGATCCTGCGGGCGCTTCCGGTTGCTCGGGATGTCGGTTTCCTGCGTTTGCCGGCGATTATGGGCGAACAGCTTGCCGATCACCGGGATATCGCTGAGACCCGGCACCCCAGACAAGACGCGACGTTCGTCGTCGCGGATGAGGCCTGCAAGCATGTTCGTTTCGCCATCTCGAAGCCTGATGACGGTGCTGATTGATCGGTTCCCGAATGTGGGCAATCCCCCGAAGCCCGTCCCCGAGATGCTGCTGACCTCGACGCGCACGGCGAGCGACACATCATCGTCGTGGTGCGTCCGCGGCGTGATATCGATGTTCACGCCGATGTTCTCGTAGTTGAACGAGGTGATCGGTTGCGTCTGCACGCCGCCAGCGGCGATGGGCGCGAAGGTGGTGACCGGCACCGGCACGCGTTCCCCGAAGCGGGCCTGTGCGGAGAGACCCTCCGAGGTCCGAAGCTGAGGATTGGCTAGGACGCGCGTGGCGCTGTCGCTCTTCAGCAAGCGGTAGTACAACCCGGGGAGGTTCGTCAAAAACACGTCGGCCGCCGTCAAGCTGCGCAAATCGTTCAGCGTGAGGCCCTCGCGGTTGACGTCGACCTGGCCATTGATACCGGTTGGCGACGGGGTCGACGGTGATGCGATTTGCAAACCGTATTCGAGCAGGCGCGAGCGATCGACTTCGAGCAGCTCGACGTCGATGACCACTTCGGGGCGCGCCTTGTCGATGGCGCTGATAATACGACCGGCCGCCGAGATCCGCTCAGGCGTGTCCTTGATGGTGATGGCGTTGGTCGCCGTCAATGCGGCGAGGCGCCGGGCATCGACGACGATGCGCAGGATGTCGATCGTCTCCTTGAGATCGGCATTGCTCAAGTAGAACGTCCGCACCAGCTCGTCTTCGTACTCGCGCCGCTTGGCTGGTGTATCGGGCACGATGACGACTGTGCGGGGCGCGGTCACTTTCCAGAAGCTGCGTGTGGCGGTCGC
>JAIVJN010000260.1 GCA_020200025.1 Acidobacteriota bacterium
CGCGAAGACTGTGGCATCGCCCGACGGGCTTCTCATCGTTGACTACGGCACTACGGGTCGACCTGTCGGAGTCGAGATTACCGCTCCACAGGCGGTGCCCTTGGAGCGCCTGAACCAACTGCTCGCGGAGCTCGGAGAGTCCCCGTTGGCCGAACAGGATTACAAGCCGGTCCGAGCCGCGTGAATTCGTCGCCGCGAGAATACCCGGAGTCGATTGCGGGGCCGTCGACTGACTTCAGATCGCGTTTGTTACCATCGGCCTTCGTTCGGTGAAAGGACTTCACATGTTCGCAGGACGGAGTGATTGGACACTGACGGCCCGATCTTTGACGGTCACCGGCACTGGCTGCATTGCTGACGACGAGTGGTACTCCATGACGCCGGCTGGCACTTGATGAACGGCAGCATGCTCGCCACCGCAGATGCAACAGCGGAACCGCCTCGCCCAACACTCGACGTCGGCATCGTCGCCTGGCATCCACAGTATTGGGATTTCCACGAGTGGATGGGGGAGGACGGCACTCCGACTGTATCCTTTGCCAATCCGAAGGCTACCGGCGCGGGGCTCCGTCTCCCGGATGAAGTGAACTACCGCCTCGCGAACGGTCGCAGGGAACTGGTCTCCTATCCGAAGCAATGAAGGCGCTGGTTCTTGTTGCGGCGACGATCGTGCTGGCCGGTCACCTGGACTCGGCTGCTCAGCGGAGCACGGTGCCAATTCGGCGGCTCGACCACATCATGATCAGGGCTGATGACCCTGCCAACGTGTTCGCCTTCTTCACTGATGTCCTTCAACTTCCCGTTCGCTCGCTGACGCTCGCTCGTTGGCGGACCATCCGGTCGTCAGGCACACCAGCTTCGCCTTCGGCTCGCCTAATAGGTACGACTCCCGTCTCGTCGAGCAACATCACATTTCCAGTCTCGACTCCCGCAAGTAGCTGAAGGCCGGTGCAGTTGCGGCGGTTCCAATAAACGCGGAACCGTTGAACGGGATTCCGTCCGGAAAGAACAGTTCTTGGAACCGTTGTCGCTGTTCGAGTGACGCCTGGACCCAGAGGTCCGCGGCGCGCGGCAGTACGCGTTCTGCGAAGGCCAAGATGCCGTCGAGGTCGAGTTCTCGAGGCGGCCTGTGTGACGGTCGCTCCGCGCCAGCGTGAATTCCTCGCGGAGTTTCTCCGCGTGGCGATCGTACGTCTCGAAATCGATCGACCGTTCGAACAGAAACGCTTCGTCCCAACGGTCCGGCTTGTCTTGAGTCGCCTTCGCCGTACGCTCGGCCTTCGCAAGTTCGTCGCGCACGGCGGTCTTCCGCGCCTACCAAATCTGCAGCACGGACTCAGTGAGCGGCGGCATGTACCCTGGCGTCGGCTGTACTAGCGCGAGTTCTTCGGCGAAGCCGCGCGCGTCATCGATCGAGGGCACGACGTGCGCCGGAGAAACGGGTTTTTGAGCTCGACTCCATTGAGCGTCGCGCCGACGATGCGCGCCGCGAGGATTTTGCAATAGATCGTCACGTCGGGCAATTCGGGCAGACGGTGCTGGCCTGTCGACGACCGCAGACGCGGCGCTCGCTTCGCGCTCGCGGCTGCGGCTAAGCACACCTGATGCCGTGTTCGGAGCGCGGCGTGAGTCGCCGCGATCCGCGCTCCCGCCGCCCGGCGCGGAGCACCGACGAGCTGATCGATACGGTTCCAGGCGGCCGGCAACGCCTCAGTCGCCGCGGCGCCGGTAGCGAGCGCCCGGCAAGTGCCCGATGAGAAGCGGTGCCGTCCATACGACCTGCGCCATCATGCATCTCGCAAGTCGGCTATGACGAGCACATCGACGTGACCGAAATATTCGTCGTCGAAGTTCTTGTCGGCGTACTGGCAGTTCACCCGAAAACGCACGATCTCGCCTTCCGTGCCGGCGAAATCCGTAGTCACTTCCACGACATTGATGTGATGATCGCTGGAGACGAAGTCCAGGAGGAATCCGCGGAGGGCGATGTTGGCCACTCTGACCTTGCTCTGGAAGGATACGGAGCCATTGAGCTGTTGGCGTCCCCTGCCGCGCGGAACATCGATCCTGGTGGTGATGAATTCGACGGCCATTTCGGCCTCCCTTTGTGAATGGCTGCGTTTCCGCAGCAAGACTGCACCGTGGCCATGCTACCGCCATGTGGCCGGACCGTCGATGCATCGCGGCGCCATTATCCGTACGCGACGCCCGACCACGCGAGTGCCGCTCATGCCGGCCATGCTGGGCAAGCTCCACGAGCGCCGGGCATCGAAGCTGCCACGAGCCCCGCGCCGAAGATCGGGGATCCGCCGCTCGCGCGTCCCCGCAGAAAGCGATCGTGCTCGATTGGTTTCAGGAGCACTTCGCTCCCTGCTGACGGCGCAGTGTTTACCCTGTTGCCTGAGATCACATGCGATGTGGCGGCGTTGGCGCACGGTGGCGACGCCTCGCAACGTGCCAGAGCGTTAGCTGCCTAGATTATGTGGCTTTCTTCAGCACTTCCAGCAGTCCTAACCAGTGCGCAAAGCGGTTCCAACTGGCGAAAATCTGGGCCACCATCTCCAAGTCCTTGATTCTACACGGCTGAAAGTCGTTATCCACACCACCGCTCGAACCGCCTGG
Source organism: Acidobacteriota bacterium (assembly GCA_020200025.1). Taxonomy (GTDB): domain Bacteria; phylum Acidobacteriota; class Vicinamibacteria; order Vicinamibacterales; family UBA2999; genus JAIVJN01. The sequence goes on from JAIVJN010000260.1 coordinate 2,623, forward strand.
GCATTCCACGCGAACCAAGGCGAGCTACTCCCATTGATTCTTGTTCACAGCTCGTCGGCCTTCGACTGTGTCAGCGAGCACTCGCCACTTAGCGACTACACATTACTGCCGTAAACCGCGAATCTGACTGTGCATTCAGGGCGAATGGATCCCCGATAATCGCCGCGCGAGAGCGTCGCGTCGCCCTACCAGATGCTGGTACACGATGAACGTGTCGCGGAGAATGAACGCAAATCATTCGTGCCGAGCAGCACGAACAGCGCCGTCCTGCACCGAGGCAAAGGTGCCGGGTCATGAGCTACCTCGCAACGCCCCTGCGCAGATCGTTCTCCGCAGGCTGCTGGCTACGCATGATCGGGTTGATCGACGTCATAATTGCACCCACCTATGGATCTTCGAGCGCGGAAGTACAATCAGGCCGCCATCGGCTATCTCGTCTACGGCGTTATCTATCTCGCCGGTGCCATCTATCTCGCGCGTATTGGGAAAGGTCCGGATGCAACGGCATGGTGGTACCTCCTCGGTGCGGCGATGGCGTTCGGATTTCCCTACTTAATCTGGAAGCGCTTTAAGTGGGTGACGCGCATCCTAGCCGTTCTGCTACTCGTTCGCGTCATCGGGCTCGTTCGCATCGCCTTGCGAGCCGGCACGGAGCAGGTACCGCTACCCTGGGGAGGCGAGGTCACCACTGCGCAGGGTGCCATTCTCTTCATGCTCATCGCAGTCACGACCTGTGTTCTGCTCGCGCGGGCGGGATGGCAGCGCAGCCCAACCGTCGCGTGAGGGCAATCGAAAGCCCGCATTTGAGACACTGTCGCCGGGCGTGATTCCTCCCCCTTGCACAGCGCCATCCCGCCGCACGGGAGATCATGAAAACAATTTGCCTATTGTGGGTTCCGGAAATTCTGACCTGCTTTTTCCGGAACCCACAACCGACACTGGCGTTGGGACTCCAGCACTGGGCGAATCGATTCAACAGAGCGAGGAGCACTGGGTGGTCGCCGATCTCGTAGGCAAGGGCGGTCACGTCCGGACAGTACCCATCCCGCAGTGGGTCAAGTCCTCGGTTGATGCGTGGACGACGGCCATCGCGATCACGCAAGGCCGAGTGTTCCGCGCCATCAACAAAGCCGGTCGGATCTGGGGCGATGGGATGTCGCCGAAGGTACTGTGGGATGCGCTGTGCAGGCGACGTTCTGGGGGTCGGCACCTGTGGGGGCGCGGCTACTTCGTCGCGAGCAGCGGCAATGTGACCGACGAGACGATCAGCGCGGCCCTTCAGTCGACTTCAGTTGACCCAGAAGCCCTCGCCTTCAGGCGAGGGTTGATCACTGGTAGGTACCTGCTACGCCCGCGAGACTCCGCTCAGGCGATCCAGAGACTAGCAGGGTGCTAGCGCGTCGTCGAGCGCCTCGGGCGAGGCGTCGAATTGAATCACGTAGGACACTCTCTCGGATGCGCCAAGGCGAGCTCGAATAACCGTGCGAATACTCCGGCAATCTGGATCTGTCGGACGGTACCCAATAAATAACGGGGTTCGGGTGATCAGCATCGCTGCCAAATGTGTCGCCACAACTGGGTACTTCGACAGGAACGCATCATAGTCGCGTTGCGAGATCACGATGTGTTCTTCATGGCGGAGCTCACCCTGCATTTTCACGATGCTCGTTGCCGTCTGACCCGCATGAAACGGCAACTGCATTCTCCCACCAACGACCGGTCGGGGTGATACTCGACCTAGTCTTGAGGCGCAAGAGACTTGTTTTCAGGTCATCTCTAGGCCGAACTGGATGTCGTGCGGTCCGGTTGCCTCGCTTCCGCAGCCAAAGCAGTCGAGACGCTGCCGCACGACCGCATGATGAGGTGGAGCGAGCTGTTCGCAACGGTGGCGGCGGCGGCGGTCCGGCATGCGGTGGCGGTCCGGGCGAGTGCCGTCGGCGCCGCCTCCAGCTAAAGGCTTTATTCATGGCGACGCTCGTGCCTCCAGCCGGGGTGTGCTCGCGATCACCGAGCGCCTTCAATGGCCTCGACGATCGCGGCGAGCGATTGATTGAGCAGCTTTGCGCCGACGGCGGCGCCGCGTTGGTGGCCCATGCGCACGACCACGAGATCGTGTGAGGGCACGATGAAGGTGTGCTGACCCCCGGCGCCGGACATGAAGTAGGCATCCCGCGGAAGGTTCCATTGACCGATGCCGTTGATCCAGAACTGGCCGCCGTACTCCGGCCGCGGCCACGCCGGTGCCGGCGTGCTGACGAAGTTGGTGAAGCCCTCCGGCAGCAGCCGCTCGCCGTTCCACACGCCCGCGCGAAGATACAGCAGCCCGAGGCGCGCCCAATTACGCGCCGTGCCGTAGTCATAGCCGCTCAACAAAAAGTTGCCCCACGGATCTGTCTCGAGCACCTGCCGACGGATGCCGATCTTGTCGAACAGTGCACGCTGCGGGTAGGTCAGGTACTGCTCGCCGCGTTTCTCCACGGCCTGCCGCACCAGAAGGCCGAGCGTCATCGGATCGGAATTGCGATAGCGGCCCACGGTGTCGGGCGCAAACTCCACGGGCGACGAGATCGAATATTTAAAAGCGTCCACCGCGCCTGCGTAGATGAAGAAGTGATCGTGGTACTGCCACGTCGGATCCATCCAGCGGTCGTCCTGCCCGGTGAAGCTCAGACCAGACGACATGCGCATGATATCGCGCACACGAATCGCCCCGCGTGGGTCGCCAGGTCGTCGCCACTCCGGCACCGGCGCGGGATCGTCGAGTGAGAAGGCGCCGTCCGCGATCACCAGCCCCACCAGCGTGGCGTTCAGGCTCTTCCCCATCGACCAACTCTCCAGTTGCGTGTCTTTGCTGATGCCGGCCATGTAGCGCTCGCCCACGATCTGCCCTTTGTGGACGACGACCACGGCCGCCGTCAGGCCGGCAGGATCGGCAAACGCGAGATCGACCGCCGCCTGCACTCTCGCGCGATCGAGCTTGGCGGGCCAGGGCTCGCTGGAGGGCGCGTCGCCCATCGGCCACGGCTGCGAATTGGCATCCGGCAACCTCGTTGGCACGGGCACGGGCGTGAAGTGGATGCCGTCGTGATCGATCGGATGGATCACGCACCCTTGATCGCCATAAAAGGCTGCCGTCCTGACGTTGTCGTCAATGGCGACGCGCACTCGCTTCGTCTGCCGATTGACGTCGACGACGATCGGCTTGCCGCGATCGGGTTCGTTCATCAGGAAATAAGCGCTGTTCTGGCGCGCTTCGTCCTCGTCTCGGCCGGACACGAACACGGCCGAGCACAGAATCTTGGCATAGCTGGCCGCACCCAACCTCGTCGGCGACTGGTACGGAACGTCGGGATGATGCGAGCGCGTAGGTGGAAGGGGGCGCTGCGCCACAGCGGTCGTTGAGGCGATCAGCATCCAAGCGAGCGGCCGCACGATAGTGCTGGCAAGGCGTCGTGTGCACATGCCGCGGATTCTACGCCCGGAGCTCACATCGCTGAAGCTCGCCGCCGGGCAGCTAGGAACCTTGACGGCGGAGAATCTTCGCATTTGAGTCAAATTTTCTCCGTCAAGGTGACTGCCCCGCCGGAGGCGGGGCAAGACAACATAGAGGGCTGGCGAGGCAAGCTCCCTGACATGCTTGCGGGTGTGAGGCGGAACCTCGCTAGATCTCGGCCTGCCTGCGGCCGCATGATGCTCGAAGGGTCGCGCGAGCGACGGCGTTCGCGTCCCGAGTGCCTCTTTCTGGCCGGCTACGCCTCTCCGCGCGCTACTCCGCGCGCAGCGCGCTCACCACATCCACTCTCGATGCCCGCGCCGCCGGCGTCAGCGACGCGAGGAGGGCCGCGATGACGAGCACGGCGGCCGCGCTCGCGATCGGCACCGCGCCAGGGATCTGGACGTCGGTAATAAAGCTGCCCACCACGCGCGCGAGGAGCACGCCGCCGATGGCTCCGGCAACGATGCCGCTCACGCCGATCACCGCCCCCTCGCGCAACACGCGTGTGAGCAGATGCTGCGGCGTGGAGCCGATGGCCAGCCTCACGCCGAACTCGCGTGTGCGCGCGCTCACCGAGAAGGCGAGTACCCCGGCCACGCCGACCACGGCAATCAAGAGCGCCACACCGGCAAATCCGCCGAAAACGAGAGCGTTCACGCGATTGGGCGCCAGCACTTCGGCGCGGACGTCGTCGAGCGTGGCCGGCCGCTCCACGGGCTGGTCGCTGGCCAGATCGCGAATCACCTTCGTCACCGTCGGCACGAGCGCGTAAGGATTCATCTTCGCGTGAATGAACAGACGACCGCCGTTCATCTCCTGCTCCATGGGGTGATAGACGGTCATCACCGGCTCCGGCACCAGATTCTCGTCGTCCACGTCGGCGGCAACGCCGACGATGCGCCGGGGATCGGTGCTCACGTCGATGAACTTCATGACCGGGTCTGTCCACATGAGTCGGCGGTTCACCGCGTCCATGCCCGGGAACATGCGCTTGGCGAGACTCTCGCTGACGATGACCACTCTCTCGCCGTCGCGGCGGTCGCTCTCGTCGAAGTCGCGGCCTGCGATCATCGGCACGCCCAACGCGCTGAAGAATCCCGGCGATACCGTGCGGAACCGCGCCCGTGGATCCTCTTCTCCACTTGCCTTCTGATAGCCCTCGGCGGTGAACTGGGCGGCAAAGAAACCGGGATCTCGCCACGGCACCACCGTACCGAGGGCGACACGCTCCACGCCGGGGAGCTCCGAGATGCGGCGAATGACCTCCTTGTAGAAGCTGCTCACCTCCTCGGGTTTGCGCGTATATGAGACGACGGGAACGTTCACCGCCAACACGTTGCCCTTGAAGCCAGTGTGTTGGCGCTGCAGCGTGAACAGTGTGGTGATGAGCATGCCCGCGCCCGCGACCAGCACGAACGATGCCGCGATCTGAGTGACGGCGAACACGCGCAGACGGCGGCTCGTGCCCGACGTGAGGCGCACGCTGCCACCAGCGAGGCCGATGCCGTTAGCGGCATCGGCAGACGGCAGCCGCGGGACGTAGGCCAGCAACACGGCAGCGGCGATGGCCAGCGCGGCACCAACCCACAACAAGCTGGCATCCACGGTGACATCGTGCGCGCGTACCGAGAAGCGAGCGGCATAGCTTGCGAGGACGGCCACCATGGGGCGTGCGATGACCACAGCGAGCACCGCGCCGGCGCCACAGAGCAGTAGACTCTCGGCAAGCAGCGTGCGCCGCAGCGCGCCGGTGCTGGCGCCAAGCGCGGCGCGCACGGCCAGCTCGCCTTCGCGTCGCACGGATCTCGCGAGGATCAGGTTCGCTACGTTCGAGCACGCCACGATGAAGACCAGGCCGGACGCCGCCAGCAGAATCAGCAGAATCGTTCTCGCCGGCGAGATGATCTCGTCACGCAGGTTCACGGCGTCGATGCGAAAGTCGGCTTGAGCCTGGTACGCCTCGGGGTGGGCTTTCACCATCGCGCCATGCGCGACGCGCAGCTCCGCTCGGGCGGCATCGAGAGTTGCGCCCGGGGCCAGCCGTCCGAAGAGCTCGGTCATGCGATGGACGCGGCCCTCGACCATGGTGGCATCGAGATGGTGCGGGCTGGTCACGACGTTGGCAATGATCTCGGTCTCTTGCGGATAGGGTACTGAGGGCTCGAGAACACCAACCACCGTGGCCGGACGATCGCTCAGGCGGATGGTCCTGCCTATGACGCCGGGGTCGCTCTTGAACGCGCTGGTCCAAAAACGATGCGTGAGGACCGCCGCTCCCTCGGCGTTCTCGCCATCGTCTTGCGGGCCGAGCAGCCTGCCCAAGACCGGGCGCAGTCCCATCACCTCGAAGTACGAGCCTCCAACGACGCCGGCACGTACCGTGCGCGGCTCACCGAGGCCGAGCATGGTGAACTCGATCGTGGAGAAATCGCCAAAGGCGCTGAGCGTCTTGACCCGCGCCTGAAGATCACGTAGCTCGGGGACGGAAAAGTTGGCGTTGGTCACGCCGAGGCCGGGCGCGCTCTGGCGAATGTAGATCAGCCGATCCTGGTCGCGGTTCACCAGGGGCCGCAGCAACACACCGCGGACGACGCTGAAGATTGCGGCGTTGGCGCCGATGCCAAGGGCCAGCGTGAGAACGACGGTGACGGAAAGCCCCTTGGTCCGGGCAAGCGAACGGAGTGCGAACTTGAGATCGGTGATGAAGCTCATGGTCGTTGGCGGCCGCCTCGGAGGGCCGCGCGGTTCCTTGACGTTCCTTCGCGCCCAGTTTGGGCATTCCCCGCCGGGGGATCGCCACTACTGTGATCGCCCGCGCGCTGCGATGGGCCACACCGCTTCGACCCGGTCCTTCCTGATGGCATAGATCTGGTCGTATTCGTTCACGACTGGATCGCAGTGCGGGACGATCATCTCCAGCCTGTCACCGACTTTGTATAGGCGCTCAGCCATGTCGTAGCGGATGACACCGAACTCGTCCGACCCGGCGTTGTAGACGAAGCTCTTCTCACCGACTACCCACGGCCCCGGCTTGTTCAGCGTCAGTGCCTTTGCGCCGGCATCCGTGGTGATCGATTTCTCGAAGTATGTGTTGAGCAAGGTGCTCAGCACCGTGAGCGACGGCGCGAAGTCGGCAAACACCTCATCGTTGGTGTCGGATCCGATCTCGATATATTGGCAATCCATGAAGATATAGCTGCCGACCTGTACGTCTGTCAGTCCTTCCGCCTTGTGCATGATGTTGTACGTGCCGGTGCCGCCGCCCTGAAGATCTCTGTGTTGAGTCCGGCTCGCTTCATGCGATGGAACGTTTCGACTGACGGTTCGTAGCGCTTCAAGGATTGCTCCTGTCTGCTGGCAAAGCCTTTGAGGTGCTGCGCGCCGCCGTCATAGCTGATCATGCCGCGCAGCTCGAGGTGCGGCAGCGTATCCACGAGCTGGGCCAGCGCGAGCGCCTGATCGCCGGCGGGGACACCGGTCCGTGTGCCCACGGCCACATCGATCACCACCGGCGCAACGATGCCGGCCTCGCGCGCGGCGGCCGATAGGTCGCGCGCGTTCTGCGGATGGTCCACCGCCTGCACGAAATGCGGATTCTTCGCGCGGATGGCCATGGCCCGCCGGATCTTCGCCGGCGTCACGTTGGCAGTGGTCATCAGAATCCGATCGATGCCCTGCGCCGCGAAGACCTCCGCTTCGCTCACCTTTGCCGTGCAGATGCCAATCGACCCGGCGGCGAGCTGGAGCCTGGCGATGGCCGGACACTTGTGCGTCTTGGCGTGCGGCCGGCTGGCGATCCCCGTCGTCGCCAGCTTGCGCCGCATGACGGCAAGGTTCTGCTCCATCTTGTCGAGATCGACGCACAGGGCTGGTGTATCGAGCTCCCATTTCGAGACGCCGACCGAGTCGCCCTCTTCCACACGTGTGCTCATCTCGGAGCTCGCATGGCCGCGCGTTGCCGAGGGGACCCAGATAGTCGCCGATCCAGCAGCGGCTACGGTGATGAAGTGCCGTCGCGACTTTAGCGAAAGCGAATGCATGGGCTGCCCTCCGAGTGACGCGGGTGTTTGACGCGAGGGGCAAGCCCTCTTTGTGCCTGGGCAGCAGATGAACCGGGGCAGGCCCTCTTCGTCAGAGACAATTACGGCAGCGCGAGGGTCGTGTAGCCTCCGTTCCGCGGCAAGACGACGTACTGCTTGCCGTTGTGCAGGTAGGTCATCAGTCCGTACTGGCCGATACGCGGCGTAGCCACTTGGCCTACGCGCTTGCCCGTGCGCTTGTCGATGCCGAACAGGTGCGGCTTGTTGTCGGCCGTCGTGCCGGTGGCAAAGAGCAGCGTGGAGGTGGCCATCATCGCCGCGTGCCCGCGCCGGCCCCAGTTGGTGTCGATGTCCAGGCCTTTGAGCAGGGGGTTGTTACGGAAGGCTTCCTGCTGCTTCGCGTCCATGTCGCCGTGCGGGATCATCCACGCATGCTCGCCGGTGTTCATGTCGATGGCGACGATTCGCCCCAGCGGCCCCTTGAACAGATCGGGGATCCCGGCCAGCACATCGTCGGGATCGGGCTTGCGCTGGGGGCCAAGGCCATCCCCGCCGGTGCCCCGAGCGGTCGCCCAGGGTGACAGCGTCTTCCCCGTCATCTTGTCGTTGTCGCGCTCGCTGGCGGGCGCCAGAATCGTCGGCGAGCAACCCATGGTCGAGGTGATGAAGATCACGCCAGACGTGGGGTCGGCCGCGGGCGGGCCGGTGATGTTCGCACCGCCGCCACCGCCCGGACAAATGTTCGCCGGGCCCTTCCCTTCGGCGTTACCGCGATGCGTCGGAGGGGCAAAGAGCGGCGCCAGCAGATCGCGCTCGCGCGCACGCTCGAGCGCAAGCTTGCGTATCTCGGGCGTGAAGTCGATGAGATCTTCTTCGCGGCGTCCCTGCAGATCGAACGGCGCGGGCTTGGTGACATGGCGCTGCGTGGCCGCCAGCTTCTCCCCCGGCACCTTCGACTGGGGTGCCGGGCGATCCACCATCGGCCAAATCGGCTCGCCCGTATGGCGATTGAAAGAGTACACCCATGACTGTTTGGTGATCTGGAACAGTCCCGGAATGCTGCGACCACCGACGTTCACGTCGAGCAAGACGGGCGCCGTCGGCGTATCGTAGTTCCAGATGTCGTGCTTCACGAGTTGCTGGTGCCAGACGCGCTTGCCGGTCTTCACGTCGAGGGCCAGAACGCTCGTGCCAAACAGGTTGTCGCCGGGGCGGAATCCTCCGTAATAGTCGATGGTCGCGCCGTTGGTGGGAATGTAGACGAGGCCGCGCGACGGATCGGCCGACATCGGCGCCCACGAGGAGACGTCGCCCGTCCACTTCCAGGCGTCGTTCTCCCACGTCTCGTGGCCGAACTCACCTGGCCGCGGGATCACGTGGAACTTCCACATGAACTTCCCAGTCTTGGCGTCGTACGCCAGGATGTCGCCGGGAACGTTCTCGATGCGCGTCTGGTTGTAGCCCTGCTCGGCGGAGTTGCCCACCACGAGCACGTCGTTGATGACGATAGGTGGAGACGAAGTGGTGATGTATCCGAGCTCCAACGGCAGCCCTTTGGCCGCATCGTAGGGGAGCTTCGTCTGCTGCCATGGTTCCCAGTCCTGAATGAGATCTTTCAACAGGTCGACCGATCCCGTCTTCGGAAAGCCGTCCACGGGCACGGCGCCGCCCCACCCCTCGATCGGCTTGCCCGTGCGAGCATCGAGCGCGTGCAGGAAGAACCCTGGTGTGGTGATGAACACCACGCCGCGACCGTTGATGCGAGCATAGGCGACGCCCTTGCCGTGGTTCGCTCGCATCGAGTACTCGTGACGCGGCGTCACCGGCTCCTGGAAGCTCCACAGCGTCTTGCCCGTCGCGGGATCCAGCGACAACACGGTGCGCCGCGGTCCAGCCGTGGTGATGAGCATCCCGTCCACATAGATCGGCAGGGAGCGCCCGTTGATGTCCCCGAGCTGTACGTCAGGACCGGCGTCGCCGTTCCATTCCCACGCCACTTGCAACGTGTTGAAGTTCGAGGCGTTGATCTGGTCGAGGGCGGAGTACCTGGTCGAGGTGTCGCCGCCGGTGATGCCCGGCCACTCGCCGTTCTCTGCCGCGCCTCCCAGACGACCGGCCATCACTATGGCGAGGGCGACGGCCACCACACCAGCCAGGGCACGAGGCATCCAGCTTCGAGCGTGTTCTGTTCCCATAGGACCCTCGACTGCTCCGGTCGGCGGATGCGCCTGCAGGCCGGCACTGTCGCGTCACCGCCCATACGCGGACGCGAGATGCCGAAACAATCGCGGGTAGGATGGTGCGCGTGACCGCTTCTTGTCAACCAGCGCTCCCGGGGGCCGGAGCCGGCCAGACGGCCCTGCCGGGGGCAGCGTAGGCGACTCTCTCCTTACACTGTTTGCACTCTACCTTGGTGTACTTGAATCGAGCATGCGGGGATCGAGCCGGCATCTTCGCGCCACAACCGGGCGACACGCGCGGCACGGCAGACCCAGGTGAAGTGAGAGGATAGATGTCGTCATCACGCCGGCGCGAGCGGCGTCAGATCGCGCTCCGCCCCTCCAAGCAAGCGCCAGGGCCGGCGTCCGCGCCTTCCCTTCGAGGATTCGCCACACCGCTCGCGCTCACCGCCGGACTGCTGGCGTTGAGCCTCGTTCCCCGGGTGAGGACGAACGAGGCGCTCACCTGGTCGTTCTGGGGCGCCACGACGGTGCTGCTCGTCTGGCAGGCCGTGCTCGCCTGGCGGATGCAGGGCAGCGCCGGCGGGCGCGACGGCTGCGCGCTGATTCTCGCGCGGCCTCGTGCGCAGCACTACGTCCAGAGCCTCTGCCAGCTTGCCGTCTACGCGTACTGGGGCTGGTACTGGTCGCCGGTGTACGACTATGCGCCGCTCCTGATTGCACAGCTTCTCTTCGCGTACGCGTTCGACATCCTATTGGCGTGGTCGAGGCGGCAAGACTTCGTCCTCGGCTTCGGACCATTTCCCATCGTCTTCAGCACCAACCTTTTCTTGTGGTTCAAGGACGACTGGTTCATCTTCCAGTTCGCGCTCGTTGCGGTGGGATTTCTCGGCAAGGCGTTCGTGCGATGGCAGCGCGATGGCCGGCGGGTGCACATCTTCAACCCGTCCGCGTTCACCTTGGCCTTGTTCTCCTTGGTGCTCCTGCTTACCGACACCACACATTTGACCTGGGGCCAGGAGATCAACACCACGTTCAGCCTGGGTCCCCGTATCTACACGGTGATCTTCGTCATCGGCCTGGTGGTCATGTACTTCTTTGCCATCACGGCGGTGACCGCGATGGCAGCTGCAACGCTGTTTGCAGCGAGCGCGCTGTATGTGGCGGTGACCGGCGTGCCCTACTTCGTCGACTCCGAGATCCCGTCGGCTGTTTTCCTCGGACTCCATCTGCTGGTGACCGACCCATCCACATCGCCGCGCACGCCGCTCGGCCGGGCGATCTTCGGCGTGTTGTACGGCCTCGGCGTCTTCACGCTCTACGCGGTCCTCGAAGCGCTGGGGCTTCCAACCTTCTATGACAAGCTGCTATGCGTGCCGCTCCTCAATCTGGCGGTTCCCGCCATCGATCGCGCCGTCCGCGCGCTGGGTGAGCGTCCGATCCTGAGCCGGGTGGGGCTCGACCCGCCGCTCGGCCGCGCCAACCTCGCGCACATGGGCGCGTGGGGAATGTTGTTCGCCGCCATGACGGTGTTCGGGGCCACCGACGGCATGCACCGGGGTGATTCCTTGCCGTTCTGGGAACAGGCGTGCCGCGACAATCGCACGCACGCGTGCGAGCGCCTGATGAGAATCGAAGATTCGTACTGCGCCGACAATGCTGGATGGGCGTGCAACGAGCTTGGGCGGCACTACGTCGAGGGGCGGCTCGTCGCGGCCGATCTGGATCGTGCGCTCACCTACTTCTCGCGCGCGTGCGAGGGTCGGTTCCAGGCCGGGTGTGTGAACCTGCTCGATCCGGAACGCCCGCGCCAAGCGAATCCACGCGCTCTCGATCTTCGCTTGCTGCTGCGAGAGAGTGGACCGAACTTGCTGGACATGCCGGAGCCCGAGCTGTACGCGCGGGCGTGCCGTCACGGATGGAGCTTCGCGTGCCAGCCCCGGTCGGCGTCGCGGTGAGAAAAGGGGCAGGCTTCTTTCCGTTTCCAGCCTGGGTGGCGGCATTGGCGATGGCGGCTTCTGCGTGCTCCTCGCAGGCGATCGGGGAACGTGGCGCCACGGCCGACCCGGGGCTGACGAGCGAGACATTCCCTGATTTCGTCGAGATCCCCGCCGGGCCTTTCGTCATGGGCGCCGATCAGGCGCACGACCCCATGGCCTTCGAGAACGAGCGGTGGTCGCCGGCGAGCGGCGAGGGCACCGTGGACGTGCCCGCCTTCTATCTCGCGCGGCACGAAGTGACCGTCGACCAGTTCTCGGCGTTCGTGCGCGCCACGAGTTGGCCCGTCGATGCCCGGGCACTCGCCGCACCCCCTGCTCACCCGGTGACGTTCGTGTCGTGGCCGGATGCGCTCGCCTACTGTCGCTGGATGTCGAATTCGATCGAGCACTCCCCGACCACCCCGCCGCGATTGAGAGAGCTGCGTCGGGCGGGATGGCGGGTGATGCTGCCGAGCGAAGCGGAGTGGGAGAAGGCGGCGCGCGGCACCGACCGGCGAAGGTATCCGTGGGGCAACGAGCCGCAGCGCTCACGCGCCAACTATGAAGGGACGGGCACGGTGCCAGTGGGCCAATTCGGCTGCTCCGAGTGTTCTCACGGGCTCCTCGACATGAGCGGCAACGTGTGGGAGTGGACGAGCAGCCCGTATCAACCCTATCCCTACGATCCGAGCGATGACGCTGCAAACCTCGAGGCAGACGCGTTGTGGGTGATCCGCGGCGGCCACTACGGCGACGGTCCCCGATTGGTGCGAACCACCACGCGTGGCGCCGCCGATCCCGGCGCGCGTCGAGCGTTCATCGGCTTTCGCGTGGCGTTGTCGCAGGCCCCCGCTGGCGCGAAGTAGCAAGAGGAGAGTATCGAGAAAATCGATGAACGACTGTCGTGCTCGCCCAAGTGAACGGATCCCCACGCGTCGGAGGAGAGATGGTCAAGCGCTTGTTGGGGTTCGCAAGTGGAGTGTTGTTGCTGGCGTTGACATCGGCGTCGATGACGGCGCAGCAGCCAACCTCCTCGGTCGACACCGCTACCATCACCAGCGAGGTGAAGGCCACCATCGACAATTACTATCGGCTGTTGTCCGAACAGAACATGAAGGCCTTGCCCGAGGAGATCTACCTCATTCCGTGGGTGGTCATCGGCGTCGAGGGCCCTGAAGCCGACCTCACCAAAGAAGCAGCGAAGGCGCGCTTCGACGCATCGCTCCCTGATCCTGGATCGTGGGACCCCCGATTGCCGATCTTGCTGGATATATCGGAAATCCGGCCGGCCAGGCCGGATGGACGAACCTTCCCTATTTGCGCGTTGCGGACGAGGCGCGTGAGGCCGACCTGCTGTCGAACGAGCCTGCTGCACGCGCATCAGATGTTCTGGCGGGATCGACGGACGATCAACTTCCGAATACATCGCATCGAAGTCGCGACAAGCTGGCCAGGCCCGGTCCGTGATCGCCCGTTTTGCCCGCAGCGAGTGATCCGGCCGGACCCGGCTCTCGGGCGACAGATAGCTGAACGAGTGGCTCTATGCTCGTCGGGTCCGCGCGACAGACGCTCCTTTCGCGATCGCGCGAGCGGCGTGGTACGAAGCGATCGATCTCTCGTTGCGCTCGGGAGCTTACTTTTTCAACAGCCTGCGATAAGGAGAGGGCCGTCGTCCGCGACACTGAAAGTCACAGGAACGTAGCTCATTTCGGCCGCGGGTCCTTCAATCTCTCATCGGTTGGGCGAATACCTGCGCGCAGGCGCGCAACCGCCGAGGCCAATGTGCGCGCGGCGTTGCGAACTTCCTCGATGAGAGCCGCGTCGCGATCGAGCGCGTCGTGGCTGACCGCATACGGCTCGTAGTAGCCGACGTATCGGTCGATGAGCGCAGCACCGCCGGCAGGCACCAGCGTCATGTCCGTTAGCCAATCGTGCAAACCGCGCCGCACGGCCTCAGCTCCCGCGGCATCACCGTGCACGATCACAGAGAAGGCTCGGTTTCCCAGATGCTTCGGATAGGGCCAGCCCGTGAGTTCCAGCGCCTTCGCCTTCTCGGGCGACTTGCCACACGTCGTAGTCGGATCCGGATTGCCGCCGTCGGCGCACACGAGACGGTCGATCATCAACTTCAAGACGCTGGGTGCCTGATACCAGTGAACGGGTGTGACGATCATCACTCCATGGGCCTCGACCCACCGCGGGTAGATCTCGTGCATCCAGTCGTTCACCTGACCCATTGCGTGGTTCGGGTAGCAGGAACAGGGCCAATGGCACAGCGGCATCGCCGTCGATACGCATGCTTTACACGGAAAGATCGTGCGGCCGTACTCCGCGGTGAGGCGACTCAAATCCAGGAGGTCGACCTCGCAGCCGCTCATCTCCCCGAACGCATCGCGAGCCGTGCTCACGAGGCGAAACGTCTTGGACATCTCGCCAGGACAGGTCTCGTCGGTGCGAGGAGAGGCGCAGATCAGCAGAATGCGCGACGGAACGTCCACCGCGCGATGTCGTTCGGCCGCCTGCTGGATGCGGCGACGGGCGTCGAGCCACTCGATCGGCAGATCGAACTCGGGGTCCGCGAACTCGCTTCCAGCCTTGCGCGTGCGCGGGCTCTTCCGAGACTCGTCATACGCGTGCCACGCGAGCTCCGTCAGTCGCTCGAGCTCCGCAGGCGCGCTGTCGAACGCGGGATCATAGAAGTGTCCACGCCATCGACTCCGGAATTGCTCTTTTGTCAACTTCGTGGACCCCTGTCCCGTGCGGACTGTGGGGGTCGCTTGATCAGAAGGTCCCTCGTCCAACATGGCCTCCGCGATGGTCTACAACTCCATAGCTTTCGGAACGGTCCTGAAGATGGTGAGCGCAAGGCATGAGCAGGTCAAGGGTTCGTGGACAACTTCGCCGCCAGCACGTCGACCGGCTCGACGGTCGGCGGTTACGCCGACAGATCCGGCGCCTCCGCCATCAGCGCGACGGCGATGCCGCTGTGCCATTGGCCCTGTTCCTGCTACCCGAACCACGCAATGGGTCAGGTGAACGACTGGATGCACGAGATCTACCCGCGGTGGGTCGA
>JAIVJN010000354.1 GCA_020200025.1 Acidobacteriota bacterium
GGTCTACACCGGGAAGGCCATGGCGTGTCTCATCGATCACGTACGCACCGGCACACTCGACCCGTCATCGAGTGTCGTGTTTCTCCACACCGGCGGGGTTCCGGCCCTCTTCGCGCACGCGCACATCTTCTAAGAGCTCGTGAGCTTGGACCGGAGCTCACCTGAGACGGGTCCGTAGGGCGGGCCTTCACGGCCGCTTCTGGCGCACCGTAAAGGTGCGCCCTACACCAGTCGCCCCAGCTATACTGCGCGAGTGTCGAGCCGATCTTCGAGGCGCTCAACAGGTCGCTCGACCCTCTCACATGTCAGGCATCTTGTCGGGACCACCGCATGTGCAGATATGAGTACCGTCGCTTCCGCGATCTCTGAAAGAATGCTGGCGACAACCCGCCCGAGTTCGCCGACCGGCGACGAGCGGTGTCTTCGTAGCGCAGTTTGTCGACTCACAGGTGCGCCAATGACATCACAATGCCGCGCGCGTCGTCAGCTCCTTCAGTTTCTGGCAGCGAGCCCCTTTCTCTCCCCTTTGGCTGCTGTGGCGTCTGGCCTCCAAGCGTCCACCTCGCCGCTCGAAGACCTCATCACCAGCCCCGAGCAGGCGCTCAACGTCTTCGATTTCGAAGCGGTGGCGCGGCAGCGCCTTCCGCCCGCGCATTTCGGCTACATGGCGACTGGGGTCGATGACGATGCGACGGTTCGCGCGAATCGTGACGGCTTCAACCGATTTCAACTTCGTGTTCGTCGGTTGATTGACGTTCGCCAGATTGACACGTCCGTCTCACTCTTCGGCGTAACCTGGCCGACGCCAATCGTCCTTGCACCCATTGGCAGTCAACGCGCGTTCCATGCGGACGGCGAGTTGGCAGCGGCGCGTGCGGCGAAGACCGGTAAGCACCTGCAGATGCTCTCCACCCAGACATCGACGAGCGTCGAAGACGTCATCCGCGAACGAGGTGAACCGGTCTGGTATCAGTTGTACCCAACGGATCAGTGGACGGTCACTCGAGCCCTTGTCCAACGCGCGCAGTCAGCCGGATGTCCGGCACTGGCTCTGACGGTCGATCTCCAGGGAGGCTCGAACCGCGAGACCGCCACGCGTGCGCGACGCCGCGACACAAGGGATTGCCTTTCGTGTCATAAGCCGGTGCAGGGCGCTACGGGGTCGAGTGGAATGGGGAGCGCGCTGCCCGACGGCAAGCCGATGTTTGCCGGTCTCGATATGTCGCAGGTCCGATCGCTTCAGGCGGCGGGAGCCGATTGGGACTACGCCAGACGATTGCGCGACTCGACGACGATGAAATTCCTCATCAAGGGGATCGTCACTCGAGAAGACGCGGAGCTTGCCGTAGAGCACGGCATCGACGGCGTCATTGTCTCCAATCACGGTGGCCGTGGTGAGGAAAGCGCTCGCGGGACGATCGAGAGCCTGGTGGAAGTCGTCGAGGGCACAAAGGGACGCATCCCGGTGATCGTCGATGGCGGGTTTCGACGCGGGACGGACATCTTCAAGGCCATGGCCCTGGGCGCGAGCGCGATCATGGTCGGACGCCCGTACATCTGGGGACTCAGCGCGTTTGGCCAGCCGGGCGTCGAAGCCGTGCTCGACATCATGCGCCGAGAATTCCGCGTGGTCATGCGGCAGGCAGGCACGATTCGAGTCTCAGACATCAATCGATCGCATCTGGTGGATAGGCAGATCGGCAAGTAGAAGGATCGTGCGATAGCTGCGGCCGGCCGGGTGCGATGGGTGCGTCGGTGCGTCAGGTGCAAATGCGGCAGGTATCCTGGTACTCGGGTGCGAGGCGGCACCCGTCGCACGTGCACCTGCTGGACCAAAAGCACCGATCGCACTGCACCAAAGTACCCAGGTACCCGTCGCACCCGGCACCCAAGTACCTGATTACCCGTCGCACCCGGTCGAGGCCTGTCGCACCTCTACCCACGTCCCTGTCTTGACAGCTACAGCGACTACGAATATGTTGCGGTCGATCACCCTACATCCATGAGGCTCGGATCGACGCGCCTCCGGCGGCCACACGCGATGTGGCTGGCCATCGCGGCCGCTTCCTGCGCGGCCGTCCTCGTGCTCTATTTTCAGCATCGCGCGCTCTCGGCGCTCCAGTCTCAAACGCGCGTCATCCTGCGGCAAATCAGCGAGCAAACGGCGACCGATGTCGCCAGCGCCGTGCGCCGCACACTCGACGGCCCCGTGTTCGAAACGCTCACGGCCGTCAATCATCCGGAGTTGCGCGAAGGACGACTCGACCTGGTCGCGAACGAGTATCGCGAAGGACTCGACGAGTATCCCCACGTCGACCGCTTTTTCGTGTGGAGTGAGCAGACTGACGCGGTGGCTCCGGGAGAAGCCCTGTTTTACGGGCGGGAGCATCCCGCTGGCCACACCCTGTCGGTCGGGCCCGCCGGCACTCCGTTGATGCGTGATGCGGTGCTCGGCCACGCCATCCTTGATCTCGCGCGCGACAACGCCCTCGCGCAGCATATCTACGTAGCCGCCGAGAATGTCGGGCCCGACCGTCATCAGGTGTTCCTGCGGCTCTTCTGGAAGGACGCGCGCCGCGTCGACTACTTCGCGGTCCTCGGCTTCGTCGTCCACCCCGCCACCCTGCGCAAGCAGTTCTTCCCGGCGCTCTTCGCGCGCGAGCTCGAGGCACTGGTGGCGCATCGGGCGGGCGAGATCCAGTTGAGCCTATCGGTGACCGACGAGACGGGCGCCCTCGTGTTTGGAAGACGAGCGGCCGAGGCCGCAACGGCCCGAGTGCCGGTGCCGATGTTGATCTATCCGGTCGACCGGATCGACTCGAGGCTGACGACTGCCCTACCGCCGCGTACGTGGCAGATCGAAGTCAGTGCCCCCGAGCGCGACGCGCTCCTCGGGGGCGTGAGCCGGAGCTATTGGCCGACCATCGTCTCGGTTCTGCTGATGATGGTCATCGTCGGGCTGACGGTTCAGGCCAACCGCCGGTCGGCCGAGCTCGCGCAGATGCAGAGCGACTTCATCGCGCACGCCTCCCATCAACTGAAGACCCCGCTTTCGTTGCTGAGCGCGGCAACCGAGACGCTCGAGATGGACCGCGTCCGGTCGCCGGAGAAGCTCGCCGAGTATCTCGGCATCATTCGCGGGGAAGCGACGCGCCTGACGGTGCTCTTCCAGCGCGTCCTCGAGTTCTCTCGCCTTCAGCAGCGTCGCAGCTACGAGTTCGAGACGGTCGATCTCAGCGCCTTGGTGCGTGAGACGGTCGAAGCCTTTGCCGGCAGTCTGGCGGAGCAGCCGTTCACGTTCGATGTTCAACAGGACGGTTCTCCGCTGTGCGTGCGCGCCGACTCGGCCGCTCTCGAGCAGGTCGTCGCGAATCTATTGGACAACGCGGTGAAGTACTCCGATGGTGTCCAAGAAGTTATCGTCCGCGTGCGCGGCACGGATCGGGTGGTCACCGTCGAGGTCGTCGATCGAGGCGTCGGGATTGCCCTCGATCAGCAGCGCCGCATCTTCGAGCGATTCTACCGGGCTCCGACCTCCGCGCATCGTCCGGGCTTTGGTCTCGGATTGCCGATCGTCCAAGAAGTCGTGCGCGCCCACGGGGGGCGCGTGGAGGTGAAGAGCGCGCCGGGCCAAGGGAGCACGTTCTGTCTCGTGCTGCCACGAGACTTGGCCGGTTCCGAGCGCGAGTCCGACGTGGTGGACGGGCTGCCAGAGGCTTCGCGATGACCCGCGACACGGCGCTCAGATCCGAACCGGACACCTCCCGGCAGATTCTGCTGATCGAAGACGAGGCGAGGATGCGGGCGATGCTGACGGATAACTTGGAGTTCGAGCGCTACAAGGTCATTGCCGTGGCATCGGGAGAAGAAGGGCTGGAGGAGTTCGACCGCCATGACGTCTCACTCGTCATTCTCGATCTGATGCTGCCAAGGATGAGCGGCTTCGACGTGTGCCAGCGCCTTCGCGCGCGCGGCTCGCGGGTGCCGATCATCATGCTGACCGCGCGCACCCACGAGACCGACCGCATTCGGGGCCTCGATGTCGGTGCCGACGACTACGTGAGCAAGCCGTTCAGTGTCCGCGAGCTGCTCGCGCGCGTGCGGGCGCAGGTCCGTCGCGACGACTGGCACTCCGCCCCCGCCTCCGAGTTCACCTTCGGCGAGGTGACGGTCAAGCTGCGGTCCCGGCTGGTGACGCGCAACGGCCGGCGGATTGGGTTGTCGCCCCGGGAATTCGAGTTGCTGAGGTATCTGCTGGCGCATCGCAACGAAGTCGTCAGCCGCGAACAATTGCTGCGGGATGTCTGGGGCTACCACCATCTGTCCGTCACCCGCACGGTCGACAACTACATTGCCAAGCTGCGCACGCATCTGGAGTCGTATCCCCACGAGCCCCAGTTCATCGTCACCGTTCACGGCAGCGGCTACCAGTTGGTGGTGTAAGGGCCGCGGACCGTCGACAATTCGTAGACATTCCACAGACATCCTTTTACCGTCAACACGTGCGCCGGCTGCTATACCTACGCTGATTTCGTGGCTCTATTGCCGCCAGACGTGTGTGCCGTTTGCCCTTTGCCCTTTGCTTGCCGTATGCCGTATGCCGACACTTCTGCCTTCTGACTTCTGACTGCGTCCCATGAGACCACCCCTTGTGGCCGTGTTCATCGTTGCCGCCATGAGCGTCGCCGTCGCCGCCTACGTTCGAGAGCGGAACGTCATACAGGTGACCGCGCCGCGTGATGATCAGGCGCCTTCGTTCGAAGTGGACCCGATGTGGCCGAAGCCGTTGCCCAACCAATGGCTCGTCGGGGCCATTGCCGGCGTGGCGGTCGATTCGAGAGACCACGTCTGGATCGTGCACCGTCCGGGGACGCTTCAGCCCAACGAGACGCGCTCCATCTGGCGAGCGGCTCCGCCAGTGCTCGAGTTCGACCCCGACGGGAAGCTCGTCTCCTCGTGGGGCGGACCGGGAGAGGGATACGAGTGGCCCGACCTCGAGCACGGCATCTATGTCGATGACGACAGCGTCTGGCTTGGCGGAGGCGGCGAGAAGGATGCCCAGATCCTCAAGTTCACGCGACAGGGCAAGTTCCTCATGCAGATAGGCCGCAAGGGCCAGGGCGAGGGC
>JAIVJN010000355.1 GCA_020200025.1 Acidobacteriota bacterium
ACGTCATGCTGCTCGTCCTGAACCTGCCACTGGCTGGGGTGTGGGCGCGGGTGATGCTCGTCCCACGTCCGCTGTTGTTCGGCGGCATGCTCGTCCTTGCCTCGCTCGGCACCTATAGCCTCAACGCATCGCTACTCGACGTCGGCCTGCTCTATCTCGTTGGAGTCATCGGGTGCACCATGCGCCTCTACGACTTCCCTCTCGCCCCGGCTGTGCTCGGGCTGATCCTCGGCCCGCTTTCAGAGCAGCAGTTTCGTCGGGCGCTGGCGATCAGCGAAGGGAACGTCTCTGTGTTCTTCACGCGGCCGATCTCCGCTATCGTGTTGCTGATGGCGTTCGGGGTCGTGTTCGGCCCTCGACTCTGGGCACGGTTCGCGCGGTGAACGATGCGCTGGACCTCGTCGACGTGGCCGTGATCGGCGGCGGCAACGCCGGCTTGTCGGCCGCGCTCACCGCCCGCGCCGCCGGCGCCACCGTCCTCGTTGTCGAGAGCGCGCCGCAAGTGCTCCGCGGCGGCAACAGCCGCCATACACGCAATCTGCGCTGCATGCACGGCGCCCCGACAGCGCTTCTGACCGACGTGTATTCCGAGGATGAATATCTCGCGGATCTCGTGCGCGTCGCGGGCGCCCGTAGCGACGACGCCCTCGCGCGCATCGTTGTGCGTGGGTCGGCGACGTGCCCGGAGTGGATGAAGAGCGTCGGTGCCCGCTTTCAGTCGTCGATCCGAGGCACGCTGCATCTCGGCCGCACCAACGCCTTCTTCCTCGGCGGCGGCAAGGCGCTCATGAACAGCTACTACGCGGCGGCCGGGCGTCGCGGCATTCGCGTCCTCTATGACTCGGAAGTGGTGGACCTCGACATCGTCGACGGGCGCTTCTGCAGCGCGTCGGTCGCACGAGAGGGCCGGACGATATCGATTCGAGCGAAAGCCGTCGTGCTGGCGAGCGGCGGCTTCGAGTCGAACCTCGAGTGGCTGCGCGAGGCCTGGGGACCGGCCGCCGACAACTTCATCGTCCGGGGGACCCCGTACAACACCGGCAAGATTCTGAGGCTGATGCTCGACGCCGGCGCACAACCGGTCGGCGACGCCGCGGATTGCCATGCCGTCGCCGTCGACGCGCGCGCGCCAAAGTTCGACGGCGGCATTGTGACGCGTCTCGACTGTATCCCGCTGGGCATCGTCGTCAACCAACGCGCCGAGCGGTTCGCCGACGAGGGCCAAGATGTCTGGCCCAAGCGATATGCGTCCTGGGGGCGGCTCGTCGCCGAGCAACCGAGGCAAATTGCCTTTTCGATCATCGACGCCAAGGCGGTGGGGCTTTTCATGCCCTCGGTGTTCCCGCCCGTCGTGGGGCGCTCCCTCACCGAGCTGGCGACGGGCCTTCATCTGCCGGCGGCACAACTCGAGTCGACGGTGAGACGCTTCAACGACGCCGTTCAGCCGGGGTCCTTCGACCACTCGATCCTCGATGATTGCCGAACAAGCTGCCTCGATCCGGCGAAGAGCCACTGGGCACAACGGATCGACACGCCGCCGTTTTGGGGCTATCCGCTCAGGCCGGGAATCACGTTCACCTATCTGGGCGTCAAGGTGGACGAGCAGGCGCGCGTCCTGATGCGCGACGGACGTCCGGCTGCCAACATCTGTGCGGCGGGCGAGATCATGGCGGGCAACATCCTCGCCAGAGGCTACGTGGCCGGCGCCGGAATGGCGATCGGCACCGTGTTCGGCCGGATTGCCGGCCGCGAGGCCGCGCGCCATGCCGTCGAGTGACGTTATCCGTCATGGCGAGTACGTCATGACGGTCTGCAACGCGTGCCGCTACTGCGAGCAGTTCTGTCCGGTGTTTCCCGCGATGGAGAACCGGCGCACATTCGCCAAGGCCGATCTGATGTACCTCGCCAACCTGTGCCACAACTGTGGCGAGTGCCTCTATGCGTGTCAGTACGCGCCGCCGCACGAGTTCGGCATCAACGCCCCGCGCACGTTGGCCGAGCTCAGAACGGCGTCGTACGAGACCTACTGTTGGCCGCAACCGCTCGCCGGGCTCTTCCGACGGCACGGCGTGACCACGAGCCTCGTGCTGGTCCTCGCCATGAGCGCGGCGATTTTCGCAGGCGTGGTGTGGTCGGGCGGCCGCGTCTATCCGTCAGGCGAAGGGGCCAACTTCTATGCGGTGATGCCGCATTCGATGATGGTCGGTCTCTTTGGCGCCGTGTCGGCCTTCGTGCTTGCGGCGCTGGCATTCGGCCTGCGTCGCTTCTCTCGAGACGTCAACGTGAGGCCGAGACCGCCGGTGACCGCACGAGCAAACGGGCTCGCACTTCGTGACGCCCTCACGCTGCGTCACCTGCACGCAAGCGGCGACGACTGCCCCAGCGCCGAGGAGCAGCGCGCGCCGTGGCGGCGCTGGTTCCATCACGCGACGTTCTATGGGTTTGCGCTCTGCTTCGCGTCGACCTCGGTGGCCGCTGTCTATCACTCGGTGTTCGGATGGCACGCGCCGCACGACCTGACCAGCCTTCCGGTCGTGCTCGGCACGCTGGGCGGGGTGGGGCTGCTCGTCGGCCCGGCCGGTCTCATCGCTCTGCACCGGCGGCGCGACCGAGCGCTCGGCGATCCCGCTCAGACAGGAATGGACGTTTCGTTCATCACCCTGCTCTTCATCACCAGCCTGACGGGGTTGCTCCTGTTGGTCCTGCGTGAGCGTCCTGTCATGGGACTGCTGCTCATCGTCCACCTGGGCAGCGTCCTGGCGCTCTTCGTCACGCTGCCGTACGGTAAGTTCGTGCACGGCCTGTACCGCGTGGCCGCGCTCGTCCAATACGCTCGGGAGGATGCGCCGATCGACCGTGCGTAACTTCCTAATCCCGTAGCTCACTCGAGACGGGTACGTAGGGCCGGCCTTCACGCCCGCTTTCGGCGCACCTAAAGGTGCGCCCTACTCCAAGCCTTCAAGCCTGACGCGACGCCCTTGACGAGCCTCACCGGAAGATATCCTTGACCCGTCGCCCCATCTCTCCCATCCACCCTTGCACGGTACGGGCGAGGCGCTGCCGGATGCTGCCACGATGCAATCGGCAAAGCCCGCGCGGAATCTCGTCGCCTTCCTTGAAGTACTCGGTGTAGACCGGGCAACCGTCTACCGGCTGCAGATACGACAACTGGCACAGCGTCTCTTCCTGGAGACCGGAAGGGCGCTCGAAGCTCGCCGGCGCACGCGTCCCGGTCGTCCGCCGCATGAAGTCGGCCCAGATGGGCAGCGCGTAGCGCGAGCCATACCCGTCGGGGGCGATCGTCCGGGGCTGGTCGAAGCCCACCCAGACCCCGACGACCATCGAGGAGGAGAAGCCGACGAACCACGCATCCTTGAAATCGTCGGTCGTACCCGTCTTCCCGCCGGCCGCAAAGCGCACGCCCGCGCCCCTGGCCGGCGCGCCGGTGCCGCGGTCGACCACGTCGCTCAGCATCGACACCATCTGGTAGGCGACCTGCGGCGAGATCACTCGTCGCATCTCGACGGGCGTGTTCAGCGCCACACCGCCGTCGGCGTCGACCACCCTCCGGATCTCGCGTGGACGCACCGCGAATCCACCGTTGGGGAAGATGGAGAAGGCCGCCGTGAGATCGAGCGGTGTCACGAGCCCGGTTCCGAGCGCGAGCGATGGCACGTCGGGAAGGTCTTGCAACCCGGCCCGCGAAGCCAGACTGAGGACAGGGCGCGAGCCGACTCGGCGCTGGAGCAGCGTCGCCGCGCGATTGTCCGATTCGACGAGCGCGGCCCTCAGCGTCAGGACGTCGGGTGCGCCGTCGCGAACGTTACGCGGCGCCCATTCGTCCGGTCCCTGCGGCTCGATGGCGTCGAGACCCTCGAGGGTCGACACCGGCGAGAAGCCTCGTTCGAGCGCCGCCGCATAGACCAGCGGCTTGAACGCCGATCCGGGTTGCCGCCGGCTGCGCGTGGCGCGGTTGAAGGGCGAACGCTCGTAGTCGCGACCACCCACGAGCGCGAGCACATTGCCGGTCGCGGGATCGACGGCCACGAGCGCGGCCTGCAGCTCCGGCAGCGCAAAGCGCTGCAGTCCAGTCGCAACGGCGCGCTCACCCGCCTGTTGGAGCGCGGCGACGAACGTTGTCTCGACCCTCCAGTCGGGAGGATGGTCGCCGCCGAAGCTGTCGCGGAAGCGCTGGCGGAGGAAGTCTTTCGCGTATCCGGACCGGCTGTCGTTCGTGTTGCGATACGGGCGGACCCGAAGGCTCGCACGGCGAGCCTCGCGCTCCTGCGCCGCCGTGATGAGCTCCGCCTCGCGCATGCGCGCCAACACGACGTGGCTCCGCGCTACCGCGCCTGGGAGATTCGACCACGGCGAGAGCGCGGCCGGGGCGCGAGCCAGGCCGGCAATGAGCGCGCTCTCGGCGATCGACAAGTGGCGAGCCGGCTTGTCGAACACGCGACGCGACATGGCCTCGACGCCGTAGACCCCGGCGCTCAGGTAGATGCGATTCAGATAGAGCTCGAGAATCTGCTGCTTGGTGAGCTGCGCCTCGATGAGGACCGAGAGGACGGCTTCACGCACCTTGCGGATGTAACTCTTCCGGTTCGAGAGAAAAAGCGTGCGCGCCAGTTGCTGGGTGATGGTGCTGCCGCCCTCGACCGTGCCGGGCTCTTGGACATTTCGCAAGACGGCTCGGCCGAGCGCAATGGGATCGACCCCAGGATGGCGGAAGAACCGGTGATCCTCGACGGCAACGAACGCGCGCTGCAGGTGCGGCGAGATGGCCGCGATCGGCACGTCGTGCCGCTGCTCGTCGAGGCGGAACCAGGGTCGCCCGTCAGCCGTCACGAACCACGTGTCACCGACGCCGCGCGACAGCTTGTGGACCGCGTAGGCCTGTTTGCCGACCCAGACCGAGGCTACGACGGCGAGGATCAGCAGCCCGAGCAGGAGCAGCTTGGCTCGGCCCAGGTCAGTTCGCAGCAGACCGAGCTTCACAGCGCATACCTTGCGAGCGAGCGACAGTTGGTGATCGGCGGCATGAGCATCCTGCTGGCGAGCGACGTCATGTCTTCGGCACGAGCTTCAGCAATCGGCCCGCGCGGTTATCCGTCAGCACGTAC
>JAIVJN010000122.1 GCA_020200025.1 Acidobacteriota bacterium
ATTTTGTACCCGTGGTGGATCCGCAGAGCGGTCCAGGCGCGCGGAGCGCGCCGAGGAGACAACGAGAACCTGCCAAGGGCTCGGGGCGAACGGGATATCAAGGGCGCGGCCCTTGGCTGGTTGGTTGATCGGTGCTGGGGAAAACGCGACACGTGCACTTTGTCGGGATCGGCGGCATCGGCATGAGCGGCATCGCGGAACTGCTGGCCAATCTCGGCTACGTCGTCAGCGGCTCCGACGCCAGGCGCTCCGACGTGACGGATCGTCTTGCCTCGCTCGGCGTGGCGGTGCACGAAGGCCACGCGGCAGGGAACATTGGAGACGCAGACGTGGTCGTGTACTCGTCGGCCGTACGTGACGACAACCCGGAGGTCATGGAGGCGAGAGGGCGGCGCGTGCCGGTCATCCCCCGCGCCGAAATGCTGGCCGAGCTCATGCGCCTCAGATCGGGCATCGCCGTCGGTGGTGCCCACGGAAAGACGACCACCACGTCGATGATTGCGCTGGTGCTCGAACGCGCGGGCCTCGACCCCACTGCCGTGATCGGCGGACGACTGAGCGCCTTCGGCAGCAATGCGCGGCTCGGACGAGGAGCGTGGATGGTCGCGGAAGCCGACGAGAGCGACCGATCCTTCTTGAAGCTGTCGCCGACGATTGCCGTCATCACGAACATCGATCGCGAGCACATGGAAGCCTATGGTGGGTTTGCCGACCTGCAAGCCGCCTTCGTCGACTTCGCCAACAAGGTGCCGTTCTACGGCGCGGTTGTGGCGTGCATCGACGATGCCGAAGTGCGCGCCGTGCGCCCGCGCCTGTCTCGCCGTCTCATCGGCTACGGCATCGAGGCGCTCGATGCGGACATTGGCGCGCTCGACGTGCGACTTGCCGGATTCGGCGCATCCTGTCGCGTCGTGCAACGGGGATCGCACGCGACGAAAAACACCGTCGCGCTCGGAGCGCTGCACCTCCAAGTGCCTGGCCGCCACTCGATCCAAAACGCGCTGGCGGCGGTTGCGGTGGGGCTCGAGCTCGACGTGCCGTTTGCGACCATTGCCGCGGCGCTCGCGGAGTTCCAGGGCGCCGAGCGTCGCTTCCAGCAATGCGGCGAAGTCAACGGCATCCGCGTCGTCGACGACTACGGCCATCACCCGACCGAGATTGCGGCCGTGTTGTCAGCCGCACGTGCGGCAGAGCCGGCGCGCCTGGTCGTCGCGTTCCAGCCCCATCGCTACACGCGAACACGCGACCTCATGGAGCAGTTTGGCGTCGCCCTCGCGCCAGCCGACGAAGTCCTGCTGACCGACATCTACGCGGCCGGCGAGGAACCGATTCCGGGCATCGATGTCGAGGCGCTCGCCACGGCTGTGAATCGGCGGCGAGCCTCGCCGGCCCGCATCGTGACGGCGATCGATGACGTGCCATCGGCACTCGTCGAGCTTGCGCGGCCGGGCGATCTCATCATCCTCTTGGGCGCGGGCTCCATTGGTGCGGTGGCGCCGAGACTCATGAAGAGTCTCCGCGCCCATTCCGGGGAAGGGTGCTGACTGTGCCCGCCGTCGCCGCGCCGGCCGACAAGCGGTTTCGCCGCGCACACGTGAAGCCCGGGCGGCGAAACCGCGTCACGCTGTCGGCCCTGTTCAAAGCGGCTCGAACGCTGGCGGTGCTCGCGGTCGTGCTCTACGGCGCCTGGCGCGGGCGGGCTCTCGTACTCGGCGCGTCGGCTCTACACGTGAACCGGATCGCCATCCACGGCAACGAGCGCCTCTCGCGGGGCGAGGTGCTCGGGATGGTGGACGGCTTGGAGGGCGAGCATCTCCTTGGCATCGGCCTCGACGGTTGGCGGGACCGTCTCCTCGCTCAGCCCTGGGTCGCGGAAGCCACGTTGCGGCGCATCCTGCCCGGCACCGTGGACATCGTCGTTCGCGAGCGGCGCCCGATGGCCATCGCGCGCATCGGCAACCGACTGCATCTCGTGGATGCGAGTGGCGTGATCATCGACGAATACGGTCCCGCCTACGCCGACATCGATCTGCCAATCGTCGACGGTCTCGGTGCCGAGCCGCGCCGGGGTAGCCCAGCGGTGGACCACGCGCGCGCCGATCTCACGGGTCGGCTGCTCGCGGCGCTCGGCACGAGGCCCGATCTCGCCGCGCGAGTGTCGCAGATCGAGGCGGCCGATGCGCGCAACGCGGTCGTGATGCTCGAGGGCGATACGGCGATGCTGCGCCTGGGTGACCGCGACTTCGTCGAGCGGATTCAGTCGTACATCGACCTCGCGCCGGCGCTTCGCGAGCGCGTGGCCGAGATCGATTACGTCGATCTCAGGTTCGACGAGCGCGTGTATGTGAGGCCAGCGGCACACGGCCGCGGGCCAAGGGATTGAGGGCGGGAGGCAGCGTGGCACGACACGAGCGCTACGTCGTTGGGCTCGACATCGGTACATCGAAGGTCTGTACCGTTGTCGGCGAGATGCGCGACGAGGGCGGCGTGGACGTCATCGGCCTCGGTGTGGCGGACTCACGCGGACTGAAGCGCGGCGTCGTGGTGAACCTCGAGGCGGCCGTGGAATCGATTCGCAAGTCGATCGAAGAAGCCGAGCTCATGGCCGGCGTCGAGATTGCCACCGTTCATCTCGGCATCAACGGTCCCCATATCAAAGGCTTCAACAGCCGTGGGGTTGTCGCCGTGGCCGGCAAGAACCGCGAAGTGGCGCGCGACGATGTGCGGCGCGCGATCGATGCTGCCAGGGCCGTCTCGCTGCCCGCTGGGCGCGAGATCCTCCACGTGCTGCCGCAGGACTTCGTCGTCGATGAACAGGAAGGCATTGGCGCACCGGTCGGATTGACCGGTGCCCGCCTCGAAGTCAACGTCCACATCGTCACCGGCAGCACGACGGCGACCCAGAATCTCGTGTCGTGCGTCAATCGTGCCGGCGTGGAGGTGACCGACACGGTGATCGGTCAGCTTGCCGCCGCCGAGGCGGTGCTGACCGCCGACGTGCGCCCTCTCGTCGATGGTGGAAGAGGAAGAGACGGTCGAAGTCGCCAGTGTGGGCGGGCGCCGGCCGCGCGTTATGGCCCGCCGCATCCTCGCCGACATTCTCCAGCCTCGGGCCGAGGAGATCTTCCATTTGGTGTGGGACGAGATCAACAAAGCGGGCTTCGAGAAGTCGCTCAACTCGGGGCTCGTGTTCACCGGCGGCGGCTCCATCCTCGACGGGCTATCCGAGATCGCCGAGCAGATCTTCG
This sequence comes from Acidobacteriota bacterium, assembly GCA_020200025.1. Lineage (GTDB taxonomy): Bacteria > Acidobacteriota > Vicinamibacteria > Vicinamibacterales > UBA2999 > JAIVJN01. Next base: position 3,249 of record JAIVJN010000122.1, read on the forward strand.
ATCTGCCGATCCGGCGCGGCTCACCGACCGGCGTCGGCGGTCTGACGGACCACGTGGCGAACCCCGCGTACGCGACGGCAGTGGGGCTGGTGCTCTACGCCGAGCGTCATCGCGTGCCGGAGGCCGCGCGCAGCGGCGGCGGCGCGTTCACGCGGATGGTCGGGCGGCTGCGCACGGTGTTCAAGGAGTTTTTCTGACAAGCAAGCAGCTTCTATTCCCGCGGACTCGGTTCGCGATCGAACCCGGTTCCTTCTTGAGGAGGCTCGATGGCAAACGTGTATGACACCAACCCTGATCCGGAAGACCTGCTCCGTATGACGCTCGATCAAGACATTCGCAACGGCGCTCGCATCAAGGTCGTGGGCGTGGGCGGGGGCGGCGGCAACGCCATCGCTCGAATGGTCAAAGCCGGGCTCGCCGGCGTCGAGTTCATCGTCGTCAACACCGATGCGCAAGCGCTCGCCAATAGTCCGGCCCCGCTCAAGATCCAGATCGGCTGCAAGCTGACGAAGGGGCTCGGGGCAGGCGCCGATCCCAACGTCGGCCGGCAGGCCGCCCTCGAGGACACCGACAATCTCATCCAGGCGCTCTCGGGCGCCGACATGGTCTTCGTCACCACCGGCCTCGGCGGCGGCACCGGCACCGGGGCGGCCCCGGTCCTGGCCAGTCTCGCGACCGAGCTTGGCGCCCTCACCATTGCCGTGGTCACCAAGCCGTTCAAGTTCGAAGGAAAGAAGCGCGCGCGCCAGGCCGAGCTCGGCATCGAGGCGCTGCGCGAGTGCGTCGATACCGTGATCACCATCCCCAACGAACGCCTGCTGTCGGTCATCGACCGCAACACGTCGATGCTCGACGCCTTCACGACGGCCGACGACGTGCTGAAGCAGGCGATTCAGGGCATCTCCGACCTGATCCTCGTGCCAGGGCTCATCAACCTCGACTTCGCCGACGTCAAGACCATCATGTCGGGGATGGGCGTCGCCATGATGGGCACGGCGGCGGCGGAGGGCGAGAGCCGAGCCATGACCGCCGCCAATCGCGCCATCTCGAGCCCGCTGCTCGAAGACGCGTCCGTGCAAGGCGCCCGTGGCGTGATCGTCAACGTGACCGGCGGACCTGACATGTCCCTGATGGAAGTCAACGAAGCCCTCACCATCATCCAGGAGTCGGCGCACGACGACGCCAACATCATCTTCGGCGCCGTCGTCGATCCGTCGCTGTCGGGGCGGATCAAGATCACTGTCATCGCCACCGGCTTCCAGCACGCCTCGAGCGTCCATGCCACGCCCGCCGCGGCGCCTCTTCAGACACCGATCGACCTGCAGCATTACACGTCGCATGTCGCCCCCCGCGCCCCGGTGGCACCTGCCATGGAGCCCAGCTTTCAAGCGCGGATGACCATCTCACGGAGGCCCGGCATCGATCTGCCCGGATCGCGTGAGCGCCAGGTGGCCGCCGGCGGCTCGAGCCTGGGCATGTCGCGCGGCGCCGGTGGCGGCGACGCGAGCCCCGACCTCGAGCTCGACGTGCCGGCCTTCCTGCGCCGCAGCGAGGGCTGAGGATCGCAAGCTCTCCGGCCTGCGTCCTTGGCAGACAATTCGGGTCCTTGCCGACATCCGGGCTGTTCGGGGTCCACGTGGGGCACGGCGGACCGCGGTAGGTCTCGGCGGAAGTGGTCGGCCGCCGAACCGCGGTCGTGGTGGCGGAGCGAGGCCGGCAGCAAGGCCGGCCATCCGCTCTGTTCAGATGCTGGCCATTCTCTCTGTGAGGGCGGTGGTAGAGTAGATAGATCCCGGGTAGCCGCGATCGGCGTCTGTGCAGCGCCAGATCCACGATTCCCGGGGCACCGCATGAACTTACGGCAACAGCGTGAGATCGCACGCGACATCCTTTCCCGTGAAGTCGGCTATGTCCTGAAGCCGCATGGCAGCCGCCTGCGCGTGGCGCTTGCCTTTCCGAACACCTACTTCGTCGGGATGTCCAACCTCGGCTTCCAGACGGTGTACCGGCTCTTCAACGACCAACCGGACATCGTCTGCGAGCGCGTCTTCTTGCCGCCGAAGCAGGAACTGCAGTCGCTGCTGCATAGCGGCGCCCGCATCGTGACGCTCGAATCGCAAACCCCGGTCAGCGATTTCGATGTGCTCGCCTTCTCCGTGTCGTTCGAATGGGATTACACGAACGTTCTGACCTTGCTGCGGCTGAGCGGGCTGCCGCTGCGCGCCGCCGATCGGGACGAGCGCCATCCGCTGGTGGTCGTTGGTGGGGCGGTGACATTCGTCAATCCAGAACCGCTGGCGCCGTTTGCCGACGTGATTGCGGCGGGCGAAGGCGAGGTGCTCGTTCCGGCGCTTGCCCAGGCGGTGTCGCAATCGAGCAATCGTGTCGAGGTCTTGCGTGCGCTGGTGCAGCACCGTGGCTGGTACGTGCCGTCGTTCTACGAGGTCGAGTACCGCGACGACTCGACGATCGCCCGCTACGTGCCTCGCGCCAGCACGGGCGCGCCGGCCACCGTGCGAAAGGCGGCGCTGCGCACGACGGACGCCTGCGATCCTCCGGCGACGCGCATCTTCACCCCCGACACCGAGTTCGGCTCGCGGTTGCTGATCGAGGTCGTTCGCGGCTGCGCCAATTTGTGCCGCTTTTGCTGGGCGGGCTACAACTACCTGCCCGTTCGCCCGTTTCCGACCGAGCGGATTTTGGCGCTGGCGCGCGACGCGCGCCAATATTCGAGCCGCGTGGGCCTCGTGTCGATCGCGCTCTGCGACCACCCCGAGATCGAGCGCTTGCTCGTCGAGCTGTCGGGAATGGGATATTCGATCAGCCCGGCGTCTTTGCGACTCGACGATTTGACACCGGCCATTGTGTCGCTCCTGCGCGCGAGCGGCGAGCGCACGTTGACCATCGCACCCGAGACGGGAAGCGATCGACTGCGGCGCGTCATCAACAAGACAATTACCAACGACGAGATTCTCGACCGGGCCGAGCTGATTTTCTCGAGCGGTATCGAGAACCTGAAGCTCTATTTCATGATCGGTCTTCCCACGGAAGAAGATGACGATCTTGTGGCGATTCGCGACCTGACGCTGCAGCTTCGCGCCATCATGCTGAAGCACGCCCGCGCCCGCGGCCGCATCGGCCGCATCGTGGGAAGCGTCAACCCGCTCGTGCCGAAGCCCGGCACGGCGTATCAACGTCTGTCGATGGAGCGGTCCGACGTCATCGATCGCCGGATGAAGCGCCTGCGCACGCTCGTGGCCGGGATCGACAACGTGTATTTCAACATCAAGAGCGAGCGGCACTCGTTCTATCAGGCGCTGCTGTCGCTCGGCGACCGCCGGGTGGCACCCGTCATCGAAGCCGCCGAGCGCAACGGCGGACAGTGGCGCCAGGCGCTGGCCGAAAGCGGCGTGGACGGCGATTTCTACATCTATCGAGATCGGGCCGCCGATGCGGTCCTGCCGTGGGACATCATCGACGGCGGGATGAAAGACGGCTTCTTCCGCAGCGAGATGGAGAAGAGCCTCCGCGCCGAGTGGACGTTGCCCGCGAAACGGGCGCGAGAGAACGCCGGACTGTTGCCTGTGCTGTCCTGATTTCATGGGCCGTTCCGAGCCGCTTGCCGTGGTCGCGCGAGGCCGCGCGGCCGCGGTGCTGGCCGTTCTCGCGCTCATCGCCGCGATCGCCGCCGTCTACGCCGCCTGCGGCGGCCAGCTCGCTCTCACTTCGGGTGCGATTCGCATCTCGCTCCGCAATCCTTTCAACCCAACGGCCGCTGCCGCCCTGGCGGCGACTGTGGCATGGATGCTCGATCGACACTCGGCGGCGCGGGCCTGGGCCCGCGCCCGGGCGCTGGTCGATCGGAGCGCGCCAGCCATGGTCGGCATCGTCGTGGCGGCAACTTTTTCGACCGCCGTCTCGTACGGGTCGTTCGTGGCGGGCGGTGCCGACTCATCGGGCTACTTGAATCAGGCACGGTCGTGGCGAACCCTGGCCTTTCACGAGCCGCACCCGCTGACCGGCGTGTCGTGGCGGCACCGCGCGAACATCTTGTCGCCGCTCGGCTTCGTCCCGGCCACCGACTTCGGCACCATCGTCCCGTTCTACCCGCCCGGATTCCCCATCCTGATGGCTGCGGCAGAGCGTCTCGGCGGCGACGGCGCCCGGTTTCTTGTGGTGCCATTCGCCGGCGCGGCGACGGTCCTGCTGGTGTTCGTCATCGCCCGCCGCTTCGGCGGCGGCCTAGCAGGCATCGTCGCCGCGACACTGACGGCGACCTCTCCCATCTTCACCTTTCAGCTCCTACAACCCATGAGCGACGTGCCCGCCACGTGCCTGTGGACGCTGACATTCGCCCTCCTGATGTCTGCGTCGAAATGGCCGACCGTATGCGCTGGCGTGGTGGCCGGATGCGCCGGCCTCGTGAGGCCGAACCTCTTTGTGCTGGGGCTTGCCGCGCTGCCCATCGCCGCCTGGTGGCGGCCGCGTTTCCAGTCTCCATGGACCCGTCCGCTGTTGTTCGCCAGCGGCCTGCTGCCCGTGGTTGTCGCATTCGTCCTGTGGGGTCGCTTTCTCTACGGCACCGCCGGCCGAACCGGGTATGGCAGCTTCAGCACCCTGCTGGCCGTCGATCGCGTGTGGGCCAATCTCACCCGGTATGCAGATTGGCTGATCG
>JAIVJN010000123.1 GCA_020200025.1 Acidobacteriota bacterium
AGCGAGAACACTCCGAAGATCACCCTCTTGACCTTCGACACCGCGCGATCGCGCATTGTCGCCAGGTCGGGGATGAGCCCGACGTACCAGAACACCACCGAGACCGTCGCGTAGGTCGAGACCGCGAAGACGTCCCAGATGAGCGGGCTCCGGAACTGCGGCCAGAGTCCCATGGCATTCGGCAACGGAAACAGCCAGTAGGCGGCCAGCCAGGGACGGCCGGTGTGGAAGATCGGGAAGATGGCCGCGCAGGCGACAGCGAAGATGGTCATCGCTTCGGCGAAGCGGCTGATCGACATGCGCCACTGCTGCTTGAAGAGGAGCAGGATGGCCGAGATGAGCGTGCCGGCGTGACCGATGCCGATCCACCAGACGAAGTTGATGATGTCGAACGCCCAGCCGACCGGGACGTTGTTGCCCCAGATGCCGATACCCTTGATGACGAGATAGCCGAGCGCGGTCTGCAGGCCCATCAGCAAGGTGAAGCCGATGAGGAAGCCGCCCACCCAGCCGAGGGGTGTGCGCTTGGACAGCGGGATCTGCGCGACCGCCTCGGTCACGGTCTCGAAATTCTGACCGGGACCGATCACCGGGTGATCGAGCACGGCGGTCGACGAAGCCTGGGAATAGACGTGATTCGCCATTAGTGCGGCTCGTTCGGCTCGGGCGATTCAGAGGGGGCGTGGTGGCCGCCCAAGGCCGGGTTGGACGGCAGAGCCGGGTTGGGATTGCGGACCGCCGCCAGGTAGGTCGTGCGCGGCCGCGTGTTGAGCTCCTCGAGCATGCCGTAGTTGCGCGGCAGCTTCTTGAGCGCCGTCACACGACTGTTCGCATCGTTGATGTCACCGAACACGATGGCATCGGTGGGGCAGACGGACTGGCACGCGGTGAGAATCTCGCCGTCCTGAATGCGACGATTCTCGCGCTTCGACTGGATGCGCGCGGCGTTGATCCGCTGCACGCAGTAGGTGCACTTCTCCATCACGCCGCGGCTGCGCACCGTGACGTCCGGGTTCCGCTGCAGCTTGAAGCTCGGCGTGTCCCAATCCTGATAGAGCAGGAAGTTGAAGCGCCGCACCTTGTAGGGACAGTTGTTGGAGCAATAGCGCGTGCCCACGCAGCGGTTGTAGACCATGTCGTTCAGGCCTTCATCGCTGTGGACCGTCGCCGAGACCGGGCACACCACCTCGCACGGCGCGTTCTCGCACTGCATGCACGGGAGTGGCTGGTAGTAGACGTCGGGGTTGTCGATGTCGCCGGCGTAGTAGCGGTCGACGCGCAGCCAGTGCATCTCGCGGTTCACCTTGACCTGCGCCTTGCCGACGACGGGGATGTTGTTCTCGGCCTGGCATGCGACCACGCACGCGCTGCAGCCCGTGCACGTGTTGAGGTCGATAGCCATCCCCCACTTGTAGCCCGTGTATTCGTAATTGGGGTAGAGCGTGATACCGCGATCGAGGCTCATGTGCTCGGCCTCGGCGGCAAAGTCGGGATTGGCCTTGTACTCCTCGAGATGGGCGGAGCGGACGAGGTTGCGGCCTTCGATGGCCCAATGATCCTGCGTGCCGACGAGATCGTAGGTGTCGCCGGTCTTGACGATTTCGGCGGGGCCGAACCACAAGGCGTTGCTGCCGCGCAGCGCCCACGCATTGAAGCCGGTTGCGTTTCCGAGGCGGCCGGCGCGCGTGCGGCCGTAACCCACGGTAATGGTCACCGCGTTCTGCGCATGGCCGGGGATGATCCACGCCGGAATCCGCAACAGCCGGCCGTCGTGCCGCACTTCGATGAGGTCGCCGTTGCCCACCTCGAGCCGCGCCGCCGTCGACGGCGCGATGAGGGCGGCGTTGTCCCAGGTGAGCTTGGAGACCGGCTTGGGCAGCTCTTGCAGCCAGCCATTGTTGGCGAATCGTCCGTCGTAGATTGTCGGATCGCGGCGAAAGATTACTTCGTAGACGGGTGCGGCTGGTGCGTTCGGTGCGACGGGTGCGCTCGGTGCGGCCGCTGTCAGCGAGCGCGGCGCGAAGGCGGTGCCGGGAATCAAGCCGTCATGCAGCCACTTGCGCCAGTTGCGCTCGAAGGCCGCGGCCGCCGCGGCGGCCGGGGACTGCGCGGGCTGTCCCTGCGAAAGCGGCGGAGCCTGACCCACCGGCGCCGCGAGCGACGATCCGGGAGCGGCAGTCGCCAGGTTGGCAGCCGCGGCCTGGGCCGCACGCTGTGGCTGCGCGGTGGTTGCCGTCGGGCCGGCCGCCAGCAGTGCGGGCGGAGGAGCGTTGGCGCCCCAGTATTCGCGCACGAGATCGTAACCATTTCGCTCGGGCCGATCCGACAAGGTGGCGATCACCTCGTGCGGCGACTTCCCCGCGTAGAGCGGCTGGATGAGCGGCTGCACGATCGAGACAGTCCCGTCGATGGTCCGGGCGTCGCTCCAGGCCTCGAGATAGTGGGTCGACGGCACGTGCCAGTGGCAGAAGGTCGCCGTCTCGTCGTAGAAGAGCCCCGAATGCATCCGCAGCGCGACCTTGCTCATCGCCTCGCCGAACCGGTAGTCGGCCGGCGCCGTTTGCACGGGATTCGCCTCCCCGATGATGAGGAGCATCTGGACGCGGCCGCCTTCCATATCAGTGACGAGCTCGCGGAAGGCGGCCTGCTGATCGCTCGGGACCGGTTCCGGAGTCGGTATGTAGACCACGGTATTGCCGGCGTTCCCGAGCGACTGATTGATGGCGTGCGCCAGCGCGTGCACGGCTGGCGGCTGTGTGTCGCCGGCGACGACCAGCGACGACCCACGGTGCGCCGCCAGATCGTCGGCGATGGCCTTGACGTGCGGCTCCGTGCCGGCCGGCGGCGTACCGCTCACGCCGGCGAGGCCGAGCCCCGCCGCCAGGGCGCGCGCGAACGGTTCGATCTCGGACGCTTTGAGCGGCACGCGCTGATCCGCGCGGCCGCCGGTGACGGTCATGGCCGGCTCGACGACGTAGAGACGGCTCAGTCGATCCGGCTCCGCGTCCATGCGGCGACGCGACGCAAACTGCCGCGAGTAGCGCAAGCTGGCCGCACCTTCCGAGGCCAGGAAGTCGGCGTCAAGGGAGAGGATGACGTCGGCCTTGGTCAGGTCGTAGAGCGGCTCGACGTAGTCGCCAAAGGCGAGACGCGCGCCGTTGCGGGCGTGATCGCGGGTGGTCGGCTCCCATTGAACCCACCTGGCGCCGGGGTGTTGCTCCAGGATCTGTTGAATCTGCCGCGCCAGCGTCGGCGAGCTCACCGTCTCGGTGAGGATGCGGAGACCGGCCCCCTTCGCGCTCGACTGCGCCGACAAGGCCGCACGCACGGCCATGATGAACCCACTCCAGGGCCGGATCTCGCCCACGTGCACGATCGACTGCGATCGATCGGGGTCATAGAGCGTCAGGATCGAGGCTTGGGCGTAGAGATCGGTGGCCCCGAGGCTGCCCGGATGATCGGGGTTGCCTTCGATCTTGGTCGGCCGTCCTTCGTGGCTCTCGACGAGCAGCCCCGTGGCGACGCCGCCGAGCGACATCGCCGTCGCAAAGAACAACGGGCGGCCGGGAATCTCCTCCTCCGGCTGCCGGACATACGGCACGATGAGCTCGGTTGGTTGCACCGTGCACGCGGTCGCACCGGCCAAGGCGAGCGAGGCGCCCATCAGCTTGAGGAACGTGCGGCGCTCGACCGGATCGCTCCACTCGGACGCGCTCGCCGGAAACTCGCGATGCAGATAGGCCTGGAACTCGGACGTCTCGGCGAGCTCGTCGAGGCTGCGCCAATAGGCCTTGCCGCGGCCGGCGCCGAGTCGCTGGCGGGTGGCGTTCAGGTTATCTGGCTCTGCACTCATCGCTCAGTTCCACGCGCGGATGTGTCACGAGACGGAAGGCACCTTCCGGCTTCTTTCCGTGTGCCGTGTGCCGTGTGCCGTATGCCGTGATCGCTACCGATGACAAACCGAACAGCTCGTCATGTGATTGACGTCGGCAATGCCGTATTCCCTCACCAGGCGTGGGCCGAGCACGCCCTGCGGTTCCGCGGGTTGATACCCCATGGTCACGATCTGATCGCGCGGCCGCACGAATTTCTCGGGAGCGCGGTGGCAGTCGAGACACCATTCCATCTGCAGTGAGGCCGACTGCAGCATCAGCGGCATGCGGTCGACACGACCGTGACAGGTTTCGCAGCCGACCCCCTGCTTCACGTGAATGCTGTGGTTGAAGTAAACGAAATCCGGCAGGTCGTGGACGCGCACCCACTGCAGCGGCTTGTCGTCGCGGAAGCTGGCGCGGACCGGCTCGAGATACGGGCTCGTGTTCCAGATCTGCGAGTGGCAATTGATGCACGTCTTGGTCGGCGGAATGCCCGCGGAAGCCGACACTTCGACCGAGCTGTGGCAGTAGCGACAGTCGATGCCGATGCCACCGACGTGATGCTGATGGCTGAATTGCACCGGCTGCTGGCGGAAGGCGTTCGCCGTGGTGACGAAATCCGATCGTTGCAGGACCAGCAGCAGCCAGCCGAGGGCCACGATCAGGAAAATGAGGCCGACAAGACTTGCGCGAGACCAGGCGTTGGCGCTTTTTGGAAAGACCTGCGACATGTGCCTTGCACACTCCCGTCCGAGAGCGGGAGCACTCTATCCCGACTTGGGTCCGGTAGCGACGGCACCCCAGCGCGGCTACCGCCAAGATTCCCGTGACCCCGGTGCGCCCGCGCTACCTCATCCGACGTTGTGAAACTTTTCGCAAGCTGATTTGTATCACAGAGAGTCGGGCGCGTCCAATCACGGCATCCGGGCTACGGGCTAGGGGCTAGGGGCTACGGCATGCGGCAAGCGGACAGACGGCACACGGCACGCGGACAGACGGCAGGCGGTCAACGGCACACGGTCAAGCGCATAGGGCATACGGCCAACGGCAAGCGGCAAGCGGCAAGCGACATAGGACGCACGGCAAGCGGCAGGCGAACAGACGGCAGGCAGTCGGGTCGGACAACAGCAATTGTTCCTCGCCCTGACAGCCCGTGGTGAAGTCCCGGCGAGCACCGAGACCCGTGAGACGCCCCGGCACCCCAGCACGGC
>JAIVJN010000124.1 GCA_020200025.1 Acidobacteriota bacterium
CTCGAGGACTAGCTTACGAGCCGTACCGATGCGAACCCCAGGCCTGAAGCCTCAGGCCTGCAAGCCCTCGAGCCTCCGGGCCCCCTAACGTGCAAGCCCGCAAGTCTGCAAGCCTCAAGCCCCAAGCCGTCGAGCTCCCAGCCGCGCAACCCTGGCAAGCCCCGGCGCCCGACGCCCCCGTTCCCGTTCTCGCCCCCGAGTACAATCGTCTCTATGTCCCTGTTCGGTAAAAAGCGGCTCACCGAGATGGTGAGCTGCGCGGGTTGAGCGAGCAAACTCGCCGCAGGCGAGCTCGCTCAGGTCCTGAGCGACATACCGGCGCAAACCGACCCACGGGTGCTGATCGACTTCAGGACTCATGACGATGCGGGTGTGTACCAGTGGGCGGCGGGACCCGCGCTCGTGCAGACGGTCGACTTCTTCACGCCCATCGTCGACGACCCGTACGTCTACGGACAGATCGCGGCCGCCAACGCCTTGAGCGATGTGTATGCGATGGGGGGGCAGCCGCTGACAGCCCTGGCGGTGGCCGGCTTCCCCAAAGAGCAACTGGACCTGAGCGTCATCTCCGCGATCTTCCGCGGCGGATTCGACAAGCTCCGCGAGGCGGGTGTCGCCCTCCTCGGCGGGCACACCGTTCAAGATCAGGAGATCAAGTTCGGCTATGCGGTGACGGGGAGCGTCGATCCGGCGCGAATCCTGGCCAACTCGGGCGCGCGCCCCGGCGATGCGCTCATCCTCACCAAGCCGCTCGGTACCGGCATCGTGGGGACGGCCATCAAGTTCAAGCGCGCCCCCGATGCGGTCGTCGAGTTTGCGGTGGCGTCCATGCGCATGCTCAACAAGCTGGCGGCAGAAGCGATGGCCCTGGTTCCCGAGGTGCACGCCTGCACCGACATCACGGGGTTCGGACTGCTCGGCCACGCGACGGAGATGGCGAAGGCCAGCCGCGTCACGCTGCAGATCGATGCGGCTGAGGTGCCGATTCTCAACGGGGTGCTCGAGCTGGTGGGCAAGAACAGCTCGGGTGGCCTGGCGACCAATCGCAGCCACTTCCACGGCGGTGTTACGCTGTCGAGCTCGCTGCCGAGTGAGCTCGCCGACGTGCTCTACGACCCGCAGACATCTGGCGGGCTGCTGGTGGCGGTGGCATCGGAAGAAGCGACGACACTCGTTGAGACGCTGAAGAAAGCTGGGGTGGCGGCCACGCGCATGGGGGCGATTCTTCCCGCGGGCACGACGCCCGTTGTCGTTAGGTGATTCGACCAAAATAATCGGTCCGCGCTGGCGTCCGGCTCCCGGCTCCGGCTCCAGCTCCAGGCTCAACCCTCGAGCCATTGGGGATAAAAGAGGGCCAGCCCGGCCTCACCCTGGTGGCAGCAGGAAGGCAGAAGCCCAGAGCCGCGAGCGGAAGCCATCGAGCGGCCTGCCGCTTGTGCGTCGCCGAGAGCGAATGGTATAAACGAGTGTTTCAGGTTCGTCGCAGAAGGCGGCAGGTTCCCTCAGCGCGACCCGTCCGGAGGCGATTTTATCTGTGATTCCGGATCTCACCTCGCTCGTCGTCGTCGGCTTGCTGCTCACGTGTGTCTTCCTGCTCAACACCTTGATATTCCAGCCCGTGTTGCGCGTGATGGAGCAGCGGGGCCTGGCCGTCACCGGGGCGCGCGAGCTCGCGGAATCGGCCTCGGTGAAAGCGACGGCCGCGGCCAACGAGTACGCCGGCACCTTGGCGGCCGCGCGCGCCGAGGTGTACCAGCAAATGGACGACACCCGGCGTGCGGCGCTGGATCGCCGAGCCGCGGCCCTGGCGAGCGCCCGCACCGACGTGGAGCGTGCCCTCAGCACGGCGCGTGCGAGCATTGCGGCGCAGGCGAGCGACGCGCGCGCCACCCTCGATGGCGAAGCCGCCGAGCTTGCGGGCGTCATCGTCGGGCGCGTCCTGGGGCGCGCCTCGTAGCTTCTTCAAAAGGCGAGTGTCTGTGAACCAATCCGACTCGAACGCGCAGCACGCCGCTTGTGAATTAAAGCGCAAGGTCGCGGCCGTTCTGTGCCTGCTGGTGTTGGCAGCGATGCCGGGTTTGGCCCAGCCATCGCCGGCCGAGGACCACACCGGCCAACCGGCCGACGCGGCTGACCACGCGACCGGCGACGAGCACGCCGCTGAGGCGCACGGCGGCCTTTCGGGCCTCATCTGGCCCACCGCGAACTTTGCCGTGCTCTGCGCCGGCCTGTTCTACTTCTTGCGCGAGCCCTTCAGCAACTATCTGCGCGATCGTCACGCCAGCATCCGAAAGGATCTGGTCGCCGCTGCCGAGCTCCGCACGACCGCGGCCGCCCAGCTCGCCGAGATCGATCGGCGCCTCGAAGCGTTGCCCGGCGAAATCGAGGCCCTTCGGCGGCGGGGCGCCGAGGAGATTGCCGCCGAGGAACGGCGCATCGCTGAGCAGGCGGCGAGCGAACGTGAGCGGCTGCTCGAGCAGACGCGGCGTGAGATCGAGCTGCAGGTGCGATTGGCCAAACGCGAGCTCGTCGAGCACGCCGCGGGACTCGCCGTCCAGATCGCCACCGAGCGGATCGAGCGGGAGATCACGCCCGTCGACCAGCAACAGCTCACTCGACGCAATCTGGAAGACATCGAGAAGGGTCAGGTGCACTGAGATGTCGACGAGAGCATCAGCCTCGCGCTACGCGCGCGCCTTGCTCGAGGTCGCGGCGCAAGAATCGGATGTCACGCGCGTCGCGGAGGAGTTGGCGCAAGTGATCGCGCTCATCGGGGAACATCGGGAGCTCGGTCGCAGTCTTCTCGCCCCCGGCGTGCCCAATCAGGCGCGCGCGGGGATCGTCCGCGCGCTGGCCGAACGGCTGTCGCTGGCGCAGCCGCTGAGCAAGGTCCTGGAGCTGCTCGCGACGCGCGGCCGTCTCGAGTTGCTGCCCGAGATGGCAACCGTGTACCGGGAGCGATTGTTGGCGCACCAGAACGCTCGGCGCCGACGAGATGGCGGCGCTCGACGCGACGTTGTCGCGAGCGGCAGGCGCCCACGTGCAAATGGACGTCAAAGTCGACCCTGCCCTCATCGGCGGACTCGTCGCGCGCGTTGGCGGCACGGTCTACGACGGCAGCATTCGCACGCAGCTTCAACGCATGAAGCAGCAGTTGGTGAAGCAGGGATAGGCTTGAAGGCCTGGAGGCCACGAGCGATGACCGCTTCCAGTTCCAAGCCTCCGAGCCTCCAAGTCACAAGGATCAGGAATGGACATCAAAGCCGACGAGATCTCCAGGATCATCAAGGACCAGATCGGGAGCTTTTCCGTTGAAGTGGACGTCGCCGAGGTGGGCACGGTGACGTCGCTCGGCGACGGCATCGCGCGGCTGCACGGCTGCGAACGTGCAATGGCTGGCGAGATGTTGGAGTTTCCGCATGGTGTCTTCGGGATCGCGTTGAACCTCGAGGAGGACAGCGTCGGTGCAGTACTGCTCGGTGAATACCGGGAGATCGGCGAAGGCGATACGGTGAAGCGCACGGGCCGCATCATCTCGGTGCCGGTCGGCGAGGAAATGCTGGGCCGCGTCGTCAACGCGCTCGGCCAGCCCATCGACGGCAAGGGCCCCATCCTCTCGCAGCAATACGCGCCCATCGAGCGCCTCGCCCCCGGCGTCGTCGATCGTCAGCCCGTGCGCGAGCCGATGCAGACGGGTCTCAAGGCCATCGACGGTATGGTGCCGATCGGCCGCGGCCAGCGCGAGTTGATCATCGGGGATCGGCAAACAGGCAAGACCGCGGTTGGCCTCGACACGATTCTCAACCAGAAGAGCACGGGCGTCATCAGCATCTACAACGCGATCGGCCAGAAGCAGTCGACGATCGCTCAGGTCGTACGAACACTCGAGGAAGCGGACGCGCTGCGCTATTCGATCGTCGTCGCCGCCGCCGCGTCGGATCCGGCGCCGATGCTGTATATCAGCCCGTATTCCGCGACCGCGATGGGCGAGTATTTCCGAGACAGCGGCCGGCACGCGTTGCTCGTTTACGACGACTTGTCCAAGCACGCGCAGGCCTACCGCGAGATTTCCTTGCTCCTGCGGCGGCCTCCCGGCCGTGAAGCGTACCCGGGCGACGTCTTCTATCTGCACTCGCGGTTGCTCGAGCGGGCGGCCAAGCTGAACGACGCCAACGGTGGCGGCTCGCTGACCGCGCTGCCGATCATCGAGACCCAGGCGGGCGATCTCTCCGCATATATTCCGACGAACGTCATCTCGATTACCGACGGGCAGATCTTCCTCGAAGCCGACCTCTTCAATCAGGGAGTGCGACCCGCCATCAACGTCGGCAACTCCGTATCGCGCGTCGGCGGATCGGCACAGATCAAGGCGATGCGCCAGGTGGCCGGCACCCTTCGTCTCGACCTCGCGCAGTACCGCGAGCTCGCCGCCTTCGCACAGTTCGGCAGCAGCGACCTCGACAAAGCGACGCAGCAGCAGCTCAATCGGGGCGCCCGCCTGGTCGAGGTTCTCAAGCAGCCGCAGTACTCGCCGCTGCCGGTCGAGAAGCAGGTCGCGATTCTCTACGCCGGCACGAACGGGTTCCTCGACAGCATCCCGGTCGCCGACGTGCGCGCCTACGAAGAAGAGATGCACCGCTTCCTGGACACGCGCTACGGCAATGCGCTGGCGCTCGTCCGCGAGAAGAAGACGATCGACGATGACGTCAAGGCGACGTTGAATGCGGCGCTGAAGGAATTCACCGAGCAGTTCGCGGCGGCTCGCACCGCCGCGGCGGCCCGGTAGGAGAACGGCCAGGCGTTCGCGGCCCGAGACACGACATGCCGTCACTGATTGACATCCGCCGCCGCGTACGCGCCGTCAAGTCGACGCAGCAGAGCGGTTTGTGCGGCAGCTTCAACACCAACGTGGTCAAGGGCGCCAGCGAGTTCATCACCGAACAGGCCCCTGGGCCCGGCCGCGAGATTGCGTTGGCACTGGTCGGGCGAAAGGGCCGCGACTTCTTCATGCGCCGCGGCTTCGACGTGCGCTATGAGGAAGTCGGCTTGTTCCAGAACGTGCAATGGACGCACGCCCGGGCGATCGCGGCGACGGCCATCAAGGAGTTTACCGAGGGCGACGTGCAGTCGGTGTATTTGGTCTACAACGAGTTTCGCTCCGTCATGGTGCAGCGGGTGGTCGTCGAGCGCCTGCTGCCGATTCCGAAGCTGGAGCTCGACCCCGCGGCGGAGGCGATCGACTATCTGTTCGAGCCGACGCCCGACATTCTGCTCGGCACCCTCCTGCCGTTCCACGTCGCGGTGCAAGTGAACCGGGCGCTGCTCGAGTCATCGGCAGCCGAGCACGCCGCAAGGATGACGGCCATGGATGCCGCGACGCGCAACGCTCGCGAGATGGTGGACCGGCTGACGTTGTACATGAACAAGGTGCGGCAGGCCTCGATCACGCGCGAGATCATCGAGATCGTTGCCGGGGCGCAGTCGGTCTGAACGAGGCTTGCAGACCTGGAGACTTACAGGCCTTGAGGCTGGCAGGGAGTGGGGCCCCGGGGAGGCCTGGAAAGACGAAGGCGCGGAGGTAAAGGGCTGAGGGTCAGCAAGCCCAAGCCTCCAAGTCTTCAGGCCTTCAAGACCTGAGAAGCGAGCGAAGCGAGCACACGAATATGGCAACAGCAACTGCAGAGAACGTCGGCAAGGTCATCCAAATCATCGGGCCCGTCGTGGACGTCGAGTTCGCGGGCGGGCATCTCCCTCAGATCTACAACGCGCTTCGCATCGTCTCCGATGGCCGGGGGAGTAACGCCATCGACGTGGTTGTCGAGGTGCAACAGCATCTGGGAGAGAATCGCGTGCGCACGGTGGCGATGAAGCCGACCGACGGCATGCAGCGCGGGATGTCGGTCATCGACACGGCGGCGCCGATTTCGGTGCCGGTGGGCCCGGCGACGCTGGGCCGCGTACTGAACGTGCTCGGCGAGCCGGTGGACTTCCCCGATCGACCCGTCCTGTCGGCGGAACGCTGGCCCATTCATCGGCCAGCGCCGACCCTCGAGCAGCAGTCGACCGAGCTCAAGATGTTCGAGACCGGCATCAAGGTCGTCGACCTGCTCGAGCCGTACCTGCAGGGCGGCAAGATCGGCCTCTTCGGTGGTGCCGGTGTGGGCAAGACCGTCATCATCATGGAGCTCATCAACAACATCGCCACCAAGCACGGCGGTGTGTCGGTGTTTGGCGGCGTCGGCGAACGCACGCGCGAAGGCAACGACTTGTGGCTCGAGTTCCAGGAATCGGGTGTCATCGACATCGAGCACATGGAGAAGTCGCGCGCGGCGCTGGTGTACGGCCAGATGACCGAGCCGCCCGGCGCACGTCAGCGCGTCGGGCTCTCGGCGCTCACACCTTTGCTCACCTCGATGCGACAACGAATCTCTCGCGTCAGATCGCGGAGTTGGGCATCTATCCGGCCGTCGATCCCCTCGCGTCGACGTCTCGGATTCTCGATCCGCGCGTGATCGGTCAAGAGCATTACGAGGTGGCGCGGCAGGTGAAGCAGATTCTCCAGCGCTACAAGGACCTGCAGGACATCATCGCGATTCTCGGCATCGACGAGTTGTCGGAGGAGGACAAGCTGGCGGTCACGCGCGCGCGCAAGATCCAACGATTCCTCTCGCAGCCCTTCTTCGTCGCGTCGCAGTTCACCGGCCGGGCAGGCAAGTACGTGACGATCGCCGACACCATCAAGGGCTTCAAGGAGATCGTGGACGGCAAGCACGACGGCGTGCCCGAACAGGCCTTCTATCTGCAGGGCACGATCGACGATGTGCTCGAGAACGCGAAGTCGATGAAGCAATGAGAGATCACGGAAGACGACACGAAGAACACGAAGCTCACGAACCGTGACAACCAACCGGATTGGTCTCGAACCCCGTGAGAGCCCCCGGTTGGATCCTTCGTGGCCTTCGTGATCTTCGTGTTGCATGATCCATTGAGCAACCGATGGCCCTGCCTACCAAGATCACGCTCCATATCGTCACCCCCGACCACTCGTACGAAGAGGAGGTCGACGAGGTGTCGCTGCCGGGACAGGAAGGCGACTTCGGCGTGCTGCCGGGCCACACGCCGTTTTTCGCCGCGCTGCGGACCGGGCAGATGTGGTATCGCCAGGGTGTGGCGAAGCGATTTCTCGCCGTCTCGGTCGGCTTTGCCGAAGTCCTGCCCGATCGCGTGACCGTGCTCTCGCAAGTGGCCGAACGCGCCGAGGATCTCGACGAGGCACGCGCGGAAGCCGGAATGACGCGTGCCGCCGAGATGATGGCGGGGACGGCGACCGCCGCCGACTTCGAGCGGGCGCGGGTCTCTCTCCTGCGCACCTTGCAGCAGCTCCAGGCCGAGGCCCGCCGGGCCGGGATGTGATCGGCCATCTCCTCGGGCTGGTGCGCTACCGCGGGCTCATCCAGGCGCTGGTCGCGCGCGACCTGAAGGCGCGCTACCGCGGTTCGGTCCTCGGCTTCTTCTGGTCCTTCGTCAATCCCCTGCTGCTGCTCCTCATTTACTCGTTCGTCTTCACGGTCGTGATGCCGGGCAAGTATCCGGCCGACATGGAGCCGTATGCGCTCTTCATGTTCTGCGGCATCCTTCCGTGGACGTGGTTCTCGTCTTCGCTGAGCGAGGCGAGCAACGTGCTCATCTCGGGCGGTAATCTCATCAAGAAGGTGCTCTTCCCGGCCGAGGTGCTGCCGATTGTCACCGTGCTGGCGAACATGGTGCATTTCTTCCTGGGGCTGCCGATTCTCGCCGCGTTTCTCATCTACTATCAGCGCCCGCTCGATCCAATCGAGCTCTTGTGGTTTCCCTTCATCGTGTTCGTCCAGCTCGTGCTGCTCATGGGGTTGTCGCTGCTCGTGTCGGCGCTTACGGTACACTTTCGCGACATCAAGGACATCCTCTCGAATCTGCTGACGCTCTGGTTCTTCGCGACGCCCATCATCTATCCGATGTCACAGGCGCCCGAGTCGATGCGCTGGGCGCTCAACATCAACCCGATGACCCACCTGGCGATTTCCTACCAGGAAGTGCTCTTCTATGTCGGGCCGCACGGGCATTGGAAGTGGCTGATGGCCGTGTTTGCCGCCTCGGTCGGCATCTTCCTCGTCGGCTACTTCGTCTTCGATCGCCTCAGGGATTCATTCGCGGAAGAAGTATGAGCGAAGTCGAGAAGGACAACAGGAAGACCACGAAGACATATCCAACCAGGTTGCTCTCATGTGACTCGAGAGCAACCTGGTTGGCGATCACGTTTCGTGGCCTTCGTGATCTTCGTGTTGTTTTGCGCGGGTTGGACTCATGACTCCAGCCATCGACATCGTCAACGTCTCGAAGATCTACCGCCGCTACGCGCGGCGGAAGCAGTTTGCGACACTGAAGTCGGCGCTTCTCAAGGGCAGCCTGGTGCGCGACCTGCAGCCTGACGAAACGTTTCCTGCGCTGCGCGGCGTGTCGTTCCAGGTGCCGAAGGGCTGCACCTACGGCATCATCGGCCGGAACGGATCGGGCAAGTCGACCCTGCTCAAGTGCGTGGCGGGCATCACGCGCCCCAGCGAGGGACACATTCAGGTCGACGGCCGTATCTCGGCGCTCATCGAGCTCGGGGCCGGCTTTCACCCGGAGATCTCCGGCCGCGAGAACGTCTTCATCAACGGGATCATGCTCGGCCTCTCGAAGCGGGAGATCGCGCGTCGCTTCGACGAGATCGTCGAGTTTGCCGAGCTCGAGGCGTTCATCGATGCGCCGGTGAAGACCTACTCTTCGGGCATGTACATGCGGCTCGGCTTCGCGGTGGCCGTCCACGTCGACCCCGATGTCCTGCTCGTCGACGAAGTGCTGGCGGTCGGCGATCAAGGCTTCACACACAAGTGTCTGGACAAGTTTGCCGACTTCCGCCGTCGCAACAAGACCATCTTGCTGGTGACGCACTCGCTGGACCTCGTGGAGAAGTTCTGCGATCGCGCGTTGTGGCTCGATCAAGGCAAGACGCGAGCTGAAGGGGATCCACGGCGGTCCGTGGCGTCCTACATCGTCGACGTCGAACGGGCCGAGGAGCAGCAGCTCGCCAAAGACGAGGGGACGCGCGTTGCGCAGGCGGTGTCAGAGGCTCCAATGGTCTCGCCGCTACTGCCCGAGGGTCCCGTCGAGCTCGCCGAGGCGCCTGCCGACATGTTCAGGGCAACCGAGGGGCGCTGGGGGTCGCGCGAGATCGAGATTACGGCTGTGTCGCTCGTTGGCCCCGACGGTGAGCCGGGCCATGTCTTCCATACCGGCGAGTCGATGGAGGTCCGTCTGAAGGTGCGGGCGCATCAGCCGATGCGCGACTTCGTCTTCGGATTCGGCTTGTTCAATTCAGACGGCGTCTGCTGCTACGGCACCAACACGAATCTCGAGGATCTCGAAGCGAGCGACATCGCCGGCGAGGGTGAGGTGCGCTTCCAGATCGAGAGCCTGAAGCTCGTCGAAGGCACCTACAAGATCGATCTGGCCGTGCACAGGATGGACGGCTATCCCTACGATTACCACCGCCTGCTCTACGCCTTCCGCGTCAAGTCGCGAACGAAGGACATGGGCATCTACCGTGTCGATCATCGCTGGACGTTCACGAAGAACATCAGGTTCACGGCGAAGCCTGTTTAGGCCTGGAGGCCTGGAGCTCTGGAGACTGGAGGGTCGAGGCCCGGAGGCCGGAACCTGGAACGCGGCCCGACCCCGAGTCTTCAAGCCCTCAAGCCTCGGGCCCTAGCCCCCGATCCCGCGGCCTGTGGGACAATAGAAGTTTCGGCTGTAACCCGGGGCGCGAGCTGGCGTTCGGGCGCGCCGTATGTACACGTGTCGACAGCCACCTCGCTCTCCCTTCGCTCGTTGCTCTCGGCCGGGATTGGTCGGGCCGGGCTGGGTCCGCCTGCGCAGCGCGTCTCGGGGCTCAGCGCCGCGGCGCGCGCGCTGGCCGTCTCCGCCGTTGCGCACGCCAGCGCAGAAGCCGTCGTCCTCTACGTCGTCCCCACCGATGCCGAGCTCGATGCCGCCGTCAGCGACATCGGGTTCTTCCTTGGCGCGCTCGAAGGGCTTGCGGACGCGACCCTCGAACGCCACGTGCTGCCATTGCCCGCGCACCAGGTCGACCCGTACCGCGGACTCGCACCGCACTTCCGCGTGGCGGCTGCTCGCGCTCGAGCGCTCAGTGCCGCCGCCTCGGGTTCGGCCCGTGTCATCGTCGCCTCGGGGCCGGCGCTCCTGCCCCGCCTGGCAGAGCCTGAAGTGCTGGTTGCCGCCTCGTTCGACGCGAGACCGGGCGTCGACATCGATCCGCACGCGCTCGCTGCGGTCCTGGTGGATGCGGGCTACCAGCGTCAGGATCCCGTTGATGCGCACGGCGAGTTCAGCCTGCGCGGCGGCATTCTCGACGTGTTTCCCGCGGGCGAGCCTGCGCCGATTCGCATCGAGTTCGTGGGCGACACCATCGAATCGATCCGGCGCTTCGATCCCTCGACACAGCGCTCGATCGAGACACTCGATCAATTCGAGATCCAACCGGTACGCGAACCAGCCGGGATCAGTGAGGCTGAGCCAAGCGCGGCACGCTCGGCCACGGTGATCGATTATCTGCGCGCCTCCAAATCCGCCACGTTCGTCGTGAGCGAGCCCGACGATGTGCGGTCGCAAGTAGAGAGGTGGACGGACCAGGTCGCCGCGTCGTTCGAAGAACGGTCCGCGCAGACCAGATTGCCGGCCCCAGGCCAACTGCTGCTCGGGTGGTCCGAGCTGGAGCGCGCATTGGCAGGCGCCCTCGTGCTCGAGGAACTGGCGACGGACGCGTCCCCGGACCCGTCATCGCCGGTTCACGTGCCTTGTCAGCCCGCACAGAACTTCCACGGTCGCATTCAAGACTGGGTGGCCGACATTCGCCAGGCACGCGAACGTGGCGACACGGTGCTCCTCGTGGCCGACACGCACGGCCGCGCCGAGCGGATGGCGGAGCTGCTCGGCGACTACGAGATCCGCGCCATCGGCGTGTCCCAGGCCGACGATTTGTCCGCCAACGCGGTGCTGATCGCCGAGGGATGGCTCTCGCGCGGCTTCCGGCTTCCGACCGCCGCTGTGCACGGGGACGTCATCCAGGAATTCCTCGAGCTGCGGTACCACGGCGAAGACAAGCTCTTCGTTCCTGTCGAGCGGCTCGATCTCGTGCAGAAGTACACGGGCGGCACAAGGCCGCCCCTCGATCGGCTTGGCGGCACGAGCTGGGAGAAGGCCAAGAAGAAGGTCAAGAAGGCGATGCGCGACATGGCGGAAGAGCTGCTCAAGCTCTACGCCGCGCGTCGCGCCATGCCTGGGCATGCCTTCAGCGCCGACACGCATTGGCAGCAGGAATTCGAAGACGCGTTCGAGTGGGACCTGACGGCGGATCAGGCAACCGCGATCAGCGAGATCAAGCGCGATATGGAGTCGCCGACGCCGATGGATCGCCTGTTGTGTGGCGATGTTGGCTACGGCAAGACGGAGGTGGCGATGCGGGCCGCGTTCAAGGCGGTCATGGACGGCAAGCAAGTCGCCGTGCTCGCGCCGACCACCGTGCTCGCCGCGCAGCACCTCGAGACGCTCCGCCGGCGCTTCGCGGCGTTTCCAGCCAAGATCGACATGGTGAGCCGCTTCCGCACGAAACAGGAGATCAAAGAGGCGCTCGACAACCTGGTCGCCGGCCGCCTCGACGTGATCGTCGGGACCCATCGGCTGCTGTCGAAGGACGTGGTGTTCCGCGATCTCGGTCTCCTGGTGGTCGACGAAGAGCAGCGCTTTGGCGTCGCTCACAAAGAACGAATCAAGCAGATTCGTCGCAAAGTGGACGTCCTCACGATGACTGCGACGCCGATTCCCCGGACGCTGAACATGTCGCTCGTCGGCATCCGCGACATGTCCGTCATCGAGACGCCGCCGAAGGACCGCCTGGCCATCCAGACCAACGTGGTCAAGTTCGACGCGCAGGTCATCGCCCGCGCCATCCGACAGGAGCTCGCGCGCGCCGGGCAGGTGTACTTCGTGCACAACCGCGTCGAGTCGATCTTCTCGATGGGCAACCTGCTGCAGCGTCTCGTTCCAGAGGCGCGCATTGTCGTCGGCCATGGGCAGATGGGGGACGAGCAGCTCGAGCGGGCGATGCTCGGCTTCATGGCACAGGAGTTCGACATCCTGCTCGCTACGACCATCGTCGAGAACGGCCTCGACATCCCCAACGCCAACACCATCGTCATCAATCGTGCGGACCGCTACGGCCTCTCGCAGCTCTACCAGCTTCGCGGCCGGGTTGGTCGAAGCGATCGCGCCGCCTATGCCTACTTGCTGATTCCGCCTGAAGAATCGCTGTCACCGGTGGCGAGAAAGCGGCTCTCCGCCATCAAGGAGTTCAGCGACCTCGGCAGCGGCTTCCGTGTAGCGGCGCTCGATCTCGAGATTCGCGGGGCCGGGAACCTTCTCGGAGGAGAGCAGAGCGGCCAGATCGATGCCGTCGGCTTCGAGATGTACATGAAGCTCCTCGAGGAGACCATTCGAGAGCTCAAGGGCGAGGACCTCGAAGACGATGTCCGTGCAGTGGTGAACCTGAAGGTGGACTTCAGAATCGACCAGTCGTACATCGCCGACATGAACCAGCGGCTCAGCGTCTACCGACGTATTGCGGCCGCACGGTCGGAGGAGGAGCTTGCGCAAGTGATGGCGGACCTGCGCGACCGCTATGGACCGTTGCCCCTGGCGCTCCTCAATCTGGCCGATTACGCGCGGATTCGTGTCATGGCCGACGCTCTCGGCGTCGAAAGCATCGACCGCGAAGGCTCCGTCGTCGTCTTCAAGTTCAGGGAGAAGACGCGCATCGATCCGGGCGCACGAGCAACAACAGGAGAGGTGAAACCTGGTTTCTCCAAAGCCGTATTGACGGCCGTCGCGCCCGATGATCCCCGCAAGCCAGACGGGTTGCTCGAGCGCGTGACCAGTCTCTTGGACGCCTTACGCGAGTCGTAATTCGGGGCACGAGGTCCGTCATGTCGACCACTGACCCGAGACGCGGTTTGCGGATAGACTGAAAGCTCAGGTTTTATTTATGAAATTGCACCTCA
Source organism: Acidobacteriota bacterium (assembly GCA_020200025.1). Lineage (GTDB taxonomy): Bacteria > Acidobacteriota > Vicinamibacteria > Vicinamibacterales > UBA2999 > JAIVJN01. Next base: position 13,155 of record JAIVJN010000124.1, read on the forward strand.
CGTTGCTGTCGCTCGCGCTGCTCGTGTTCGCGGTGGCCGTGCCCCGCGCGGACATTCTCGAGCAGATCCTCGTCAAGGTGAACGGCGACATCATCACCAAATCGGATCTCGAGCAGCGGCAGATTGCCGCCATCCGCCAGAGGAAACCCGAGCAGCGGCCCAACAGCGATACCGAGCTTCAGACCGCCCTGTCCGAGATCACGCCCGAGGTCATCGTCGACTTCGTCGACGAGCTGTTGATGGTGCAGCGCGGACGCGAGCTGGGCTACAGCTTGGGCAACGAGCAGTTTCAAAGCATCCTCGAGAACATCAAGAAGGAAAACAAGATCGAAAGCGACGAGCAGTTCCAGGCGGCGCTCAAGCAGGAAGGCCTGACGATGGACGACTTGCGTAAGCAGCTCGAGAAGCAGATGCTGTATACGCGTGTTCAGCAGGCCGAGGTCATGGGCAAGCTGAACGTGACCGAGGACGAGATCAAGCAGGAGTACGAGGCCAACCGAGAATCCTTCACCACGCCGCCTCAGATCACCTTGCGCGAGCTGCTCATCGCGGTGCCGACGAGCGACAAGGGCCTCAGTGTTGCGGAGGACGATGCCGCGAAGGCGAAAGCGGAGGATATTCGCAGGCGCCTCGAGGGCGGGGAGCCTTTCGCGCGGCTGGCCGGCGACGTGTCTGATGCGGCGTCGAAGGCCAATGGGGGTCTCATCGGGCCCATCAGCCGTAACGACCTCTCCGAGCAATTGCAGAAGGAGCTCGAGCCGCTCGAGCCGGGCGATCTCACGCCCGTCATCCGCACGGCGCGTGGCTATCAAATCCTGAAGCTCGAGACGCTCTCGCCCGCCCAGGTCAAGCCGTTCGACGAGGCGCGCGCGGAGATCGCCGACCGGATCGCGCAGAGAAAACAGCGGAGTGAGTTTCAGAAGTACATCGAGCGTCTGCGCGCGCAGGCGATCATCGACTGGAAGAACGACGAGATCAAAAGAGCCTACGAGATCGGTGTCAAGCAGCGTCAGACGGCGTCATAGCGTAGCCTCGAGGCTTGGAGGCTTGAAGCCCTCAAGGCTTGGGATCCCCTCCAGGCCTCCGAGCCTTCGAGCCTTCGAGCCGCAAGCCTAGACCAAACCCATGCGCATCGGCTCCGTCGATCTGCAGTCGCCACTCGTCGTCGCGCCCATGGCGGGCATGACCGACACGGCATTTCGCCGGCTGGTCAAACGACAGGGCGGTTGCGGGCTCGTTGTCACCGAGATGGTGAGTAGCGAAGGGCTCGTCCGGGGCATCGACCGCACGCTCGAGTATGCGGAGTACACCGAGGAAGAGCGGCCGGTGTCGATTCAGATCTTCGGCGGCGACCCGGCGCGCATGGCCGAAGCGGCCCGCATCGTCGAAGGCATGGGAGCCGACATCGTCGACGTGAACATGGGCTGTCCCGTGCCGAAGATCGCCAAGCACGACGCTGGCTGCAGTCTCATGCGCGAGCCGGCACACGCCGCGGCAATCGTGGCGGAAATGGTGAAAGCCGTTCACATCCCGGTGACCGTGAAGATGCGCAAGGGGTGGGACGCCGCGGAGGTCAACGCCCCCGAGGTCGCCAGGCGAGTGGCGGACGCCGGCGCCGCCGCGATTACCATTCACGGCCGCACCGCGAAGCAGTCGTACAGTGGCGACGCGGACTGGGACTTCGTGGCCGATGTCGCGGGCGCACTGCCGATTCCGGTATTCGGGTCGGGTGACTGCGTCGACGCCCAGCAGATCCTCGATCGGTTGGCGCGCGGCGTCAGCGGCGTGTTCGTCGGCCGCGGCGTCCTCCGCAACCCGTGGATTCTGGCCCAGGCCAGAGATCTGCTCGCCGGTCGACCCGCCCGGATCGTCACCGATGAGGAGCGGGGCCGTTTTCTTCTCGACTACATCGAGCTGCTGCTGCACGAGCGCGTGCATGAAGCCGACGGGTTTCGCCATGTGGCGCCCGGACATGGTAGCCGGATTGCGCTAAGCAACCAGGTTGCTTCAAGCAACCAGGTTGCCCTCTTGAATATGCGAGGGCAACCTGGTTGCTTTGAATTGATCCCCCGTCACGATCGCTGGGTGATCAACAAGCTGCGCGCGCTATGCTCCTGGTACACCAAGGGTTGTCAGGGTGGCGCCCAGCTCCGAACGGCCATCAACAGCGCCGAGTCACTCCCCGGGCTTCGGGCGATCATCGAGGACTTCTTCTCGAGTGGCATGCGGCCCGTCCGGCAGGAGATGGTCGCCGCGGCCGATTAACCGTCCGGCGGCGATCACGCCGTAGGGACTCATTTATGGCCGGCCACGAAACCGATGGCGCTGCGTGTCGCATTTGATCTCGACGGTACGCTCGCCGACATGTTTGGCGCGCTGCACGTCGAGGCAACAAAGCTCTTCGGAGACGTCTTGGTCCACGCTGGAGGTGACCATCAGGCGCCGGCCGAGGCGGCGGCAGGACGCCGGCTCGAGGATGTGGAGCCACGAGTGTCGCGGCTGCCTCTCGATGACGAGCAACGCGCGGCGCTGTGGCGCCGCGTTGCGCGCATCCCCAACTTCTGGATGACGCTCGCCGAGATCGAGCCGGGAAGCCTCCAGCAATTGGCGGCGGTCGCGACAGAGCGGCGCTGGGAGGTCATCTTCCTGACGACGCGGCCGACTGTGGCCGGGGCGACGACCCAAGTCCAGAGTCAACAGTGGCTCGAACAGCAGGGGTTCCGCGGGGCGAGCGTGTTCGTCGTGCGGCGCTCGCGCGGGCGCATCGCGGACGCCCTCGAGCTCGACGCTGTCGTCGACGATCGGCCTGAAAACTGCGTCGATGTCGCGCTCGAGTCGAAGGCGCATTCCATCCTCGTACGGCGCGGGTCGGAGACGAACCCCTTACGAGGAGCTGGCAACCTCGGTGTCCGTGTCGTCGCCTCGGTCGCCGAAGCGATGGCGCTGCTCGAGAAGATCGACGACTCGAAACGGGGCACGCGCGTCACCCGCCAGATCCGCAAGCTCTTTGGTCAAAAAGACTGAGCGCGTTGCGAGATTCTCCTACGCCGACGAATTCGCCAACCCCGTCACGACGAGCGCCTCACGGACGCGGCTGCTGTCGATCATCTCGAAGTCGTAGACGAGTGCGGCCTCAATCGACTGGAAGAAGCGCTCGGCGAGCGCCGCGTGAGCCGGATGATCGAGATAGGCACCGAGATCGGTGGCGTTGTCGAATTCCAGCATCGCGATGAACGGATAGTCTTCGCGCGTGACGTTCTCGTAAGGCCGCTCGAGCTGTTGACGCCGGCCGACTTGTGCCCGGCGAATCAGCGGGATGGCGGTCAGCGCTCGCTCGAAGGCGGCGATGAGCGCATCGCGATCCTCGATGGACATACCCCGCAGGGGCCGGAACAAGAGGATGTGGGCGATCACCGGCCGCCTCGTGGCTTTGGCGGCTTGCGGCCACTAGCGCCGTAAGGCTTGCCGCGAAACCCGCTCTTGGGGCGCTGCGCGGTCCGCGGCCAATCCGGGCGACCGGGCTTGTTTGCCGGACCGTTGGGCGGCCGGCGATCGTCACGTCGATCCCTGCGCGGCTGACCGCCGGGTGAACGCGGTTCGGTAGGCTTCTCGGAACCACGGCCGCGATCGGCGCGATCGGAATGTGGACCAGGCCCTTTCGGACGATCGTCGCGGACAGGATCGTTCGGCGGTCGATTGTCGCGGAACCGTTCATCGCGCGGCCGCTCCTCGCGCGGTTGTCGCTCGTCACGCGGGCGGGGGTCCCACGGGCGCGCGTCGCCGCGTCGATCCTGTGGCGGCCGCTCGCTGCGCGGCCGGCTGTCGCCCGAGCGACCGTCTCGCCACTGCGGCGCGCGCGCGGCCTTGTTCCAGGGCCGATCCCCGCGCGGCCGATCCCCCCGCGTGCGATGGTCGCGCGGCCGGCTATCGCC
>JAIVJN010000125.1 GCA_020200025.1 Acidobacteriota bacterium
TCTATAGATGGTAAGAACCCAGAGGGCCCGCCTGATGACTACGGGTGCTGAGAGTAGCAGAGACCACGCAAGTGGTCTGCCTCCCGATTCGCAGTTGATGCTCGAACTGCAGGCGGCGAACGGAGACGCGCTGGAGACTCTGTTCCGCCGATATCGGCGCTTGATCCACCGCGTGGCCATCGACATCCTGCGTGACGTGGGCGAGGCGGAGGATGTGACGCAGGAAGTCTTCTTGGAGGTCTACAGGAAGGCGCATCTGTACGATCCCTCCCGCGGCTCCGTGAAGGTGTGGCTCCTCCAGTACGCGTACCATCGAAGTCTTCGGCGGAAGGAGGCTCTTCGGCTACGGGCGGCCTATCGCGGCGAACCGCTGAATGAGGGCGAGTCGCTGACGCACGGTAAGCGTTCAGAGCTGACACGCCAGGAATGTCGCTGGATCCTCCGCGCCGGGCTCTCGCAGTTGACGGAGCGCCAGCGCGCCGCGCTCGAGTTGGTCTGTCTCGAGGAGTTGAGCTTGCGAGATGTTGCTGACCGGCTGCGCGTGTCGCTCGGCTGCGCGCGGCACTACTACTACCGCGGACTGGCTCGCCTCCGGGCGTGGGCCGCGATGACGGGCGGCAGGGTTGCCGACTGCGCCACACGATCGGCACGTTCGTAACCGTCATGGCAAGACGATGAGCGACTCGAGAGGCCCCGAGCTGATCGCAGCGCGTTTCATCAGTCGATACAATTGATGGCGCGATAATCCGAGCGCGGCAGCCGTACGTGTGACGTTGAACGCGTGGCGTTCAAGCGTGTCGAGTACCTCGACACGGGATGGCGGCGAAACGCCCGCTCCGCGCCCTGACGTTGTCGGTGTTGTGTCCGCGTGAGGCTTGTCCTCGACACCGAAGTCTGCAGCGAGATGCTCGAGCGTTAGTGTTGGCTCGTTGCCACCAGTGACGATCATGCGTTCGAGCGTGTTTTCGAGCTCGCGGACGTTGCCAGGCCACGAATATCGCGCCAAGCGCTCCCAGACAATCGATGCGAGCACCGGCGCTGGCCGGTGCTCGCGTTCGCTGAGGCGCTTCAACAGGGCACCTACCAGCGTTCGTAAGTCCTCCGCTCCGCGGTCGCGGAGCGGAGGAATCCGCAGTGGATAGACCTTGAGGTCGCTCGCTCGAAGGGGCCTGCCTTGTCGAAGACAGCCCCGGTGAACGCTCCCCGGACGTGACCAAAGAGCTCGTCCTCCACCAAGGTGGGCGAAAGACCCGCGCAGTTGACCACGACGAACGGGGCCCGGTGGCGTCGGGATGTGCGATGAATCGCTCGGGCGACAAGCTCCTTCCCCGTGCCAGATTCCCCCACGATCAACACGGTGACGTCTCCGTCGCGAGCGACGCAACGGATGTGTTGCTTGAGGGTGGACATCTCGGGAGATTCGCCGTCCAGTTCCGGCAACGAATCGTCCGGAGGCGCCGCCACGCGCAGATATCGTCGCACGGCCGAGGAACTGCTTGGACGCTCTCGCATGGGCTCTCCGTCGGAGCCGATTCTGGACTCGAGCGTCGGTTGGGGGGCTAGCCCGGCGCACATCTCTAGAAACGTTCGAGTCGCGCAAAACGCACACGCTTACGACGAACGGCCAAAAGACATGAATGCAAGACCAAACGCCAGACCAACGTAGAAGTATGCGGTGTCGGACACCGTTTGCACTCGCAGTGCAGCCGTTTCGATGGCGTCGCGGCGGTCAAAGGGGAGACTGGCTCTCTCGAGCGCCTCCTGCCATGCCGCTCGCGCGTCGCTCAAGTTGAGATGCGCCTGCGCGGCCGCCTCGATGAGGCTGAACAACTCGTGCTCGTCGCGCGTGCTGGGATCGAAGATGCCCCTCGAGGGCACTTTGCGCAAGGCGAGTGCGGTGAACTCGAGCAGCGCGTCCGCATGACCGCTCGGGCACTCGCGTTCTGCCGCTTCGACGAGGAGCCGGAGCGTCGGAGGGAGCTCCGTAAGGGTGGCAAGTCGTGAACGACGTCGAGACATAGGACCTCCCGGCGAGCCTGGCGTGGGAGAATGCCACCAGCTCGTCGACCAGTGCGTTTGGTAGACGGGTGAGGCCCGACAGAGTGTGTGTGCGCTCTGTCGGGCCGCCTCTTGTACGCGTCTGCTCGCGACGGATGCTGTGATCCCGGTCGCGCCGAAGGGTGATGACGGTGGGGGCGCTCGCGGTGTGGAGGCGTGAGCAAGCGAACGACCGCAGCGTACTGCGCCAAGGGGGCGAAGACAAGGGAAAAGGTCATGCCAATGCACTGACATTTTGCTGCGCGCGCGCATGCGCGCGCATGGCGCGAGCATCCGGCACGGCGTCGCGAACGTCGACGTGCCGCGGCTAGCGGCGCCCGAGCCCATGGCACGTCAGTTGCGCCTGCAGCGAGCGGAGCGTGCCAAATGAACGAAGCGCGGCTTCGCGTATCGCAAGCAGTACGCGCATCGACGTCGAGCGATGGACTGGTGTTGCTCGATGTACACGGCGGCCTCCTTCTCGCCTCGAATAGCGTCGGCGCCCACATCTGGGCGCTCATCGAGCAACAACGTACGCCTTGCGAGATTGCGCGACAGCTGTCGACGGATTACGGCATCACGATCGAGCGCGCCGAGCGGGACGCCGCGGCGTTCGTATCCGCCCTCATCGCCCGCGGGTTGGTCATCGAGGAGGCTGTGTGCTGATGTTCGCCAGGACGCTTCATGCCATACGCCTCTTGCGCTTGATTGCGCAGGCATGGCTCGGCCTGATCGTGTTCGACATTGTCGCTCTGACCGGATTCTCACGCATCCACGCGTGGGTCCGAGCCTCCTCCATCCACCCACGCACGCCTGCGCCCAGTATCGACGACACGGTGTGGGCTGTAGACGAGGCGTGTGTCTGGTATGTGAAACGCGCTGCGTGCCTGCAGCGGTCGGCCGTCGCGACGTGGCTTCTTCGGCGCCGTGGGATACGCGCGGAGCTCGTCATCGGCTATCGGCCTCTGCCGTTCGATTCGCACGCATGGGTCGAAGTGGACGGCCGCGTCGTCAACGACCGTCAGCAATACCGGAATGTCTTCACTGTGCTCGAGCGTCTCTGACGTTCTGGGACCGAGGTGCCGCGTGGCCGTCCAATCCGGGGTGCTGTTCTTCGACCATCGACCCATTACTAGCGAGTGCCGCGAGCTCGTCGCCGGCCTTCGATCACTCTCCCCAGACGGCGTGTCGACGTATTCGGAGAACGGCCTCGCGATGGCGTACGGCGCTCTACACGTGTGGACGGGCGAGGCATCGACGCGACAACCGGTACGCTCATGCGCGGGTCTCGTCATGACATGGGACGGTCGTCTGGACAACCGCGAGGATCTCATGTTCCGGCTGGGATGTCGTGTGACCTCGGACTCGAGCGATGCGGCTATCGCGCTCCTCGTATTCGAGCGCTGGGGCGTCGACGGGTTGGGTGCGCTCGTCGGCGACTGGAGCACGGTCATCTGGGACGAAGCCGCGCGCACGCTTCATCTCGCCCGCGACTACATGGGCGTCCGCCCGCTCTACCACGTGACCACGTCGGAGGCGGTCATGTGGTCGACAAGTCTTGGCGAGCTCGTCACCCGCGCTCACGTCGCCGACGAGCTCGACGATGCCTTCGTGGCGGACTTCATGACACTACGATTTTCCACTGACGTGACGCCCTACAACGGTGTCCACGCCGCTCCAACCGCGACGTGCGTCTCGATTTCAGCGAACGGTAGCGAACAGCGGCGACCGTTCTGGCAGCTTGCGCAAGGAACGGTGCGCTATCGAGACCGACGCCAATATGAAGCGCACCTCCGCGCCCTGTGGCGCGACGCCGTCGCCTGTCGCATGCGCACGCGGTCGACGGTCTGGGCGGAGTTGAGCGGCGGTCTCGACTCTTCATCGGTGGTCTGCATGGCCGACGCTCTCCTCAAGGGAGGGTCCATGCCGGCTACGGACCTGCGGCCCCTCTCACACGTAACCCTACAGTCAGCGGACGGCGACGAGCGACGGTTCATCGCCGAGGTGGAAGCGCAGATCGGCGTCCATAGCGACATCTTGGGCGTCGAGGACCATCAGGAAGTCGCGGATGCAGACTTGGAGTGGGTCACACCATCGGCCGCGCGGGGTGTCGCTCTGGCGATGGCTCAGCATGTCTCAGCTCAGGGTGGGCGACTCGTGCTCTCCGGCCGCGTCGGCGATGCCGTAATGGGATGCGAACCGGACAACAGCGCTGCCGTGTTCGACGACTTTGCGGCCGGCAACATATGGAGAGCGTTGCGAAATCTGCGGCTGTGGAGCCGAGCGTGCCACAAGCCGTTCGTCGAGCTCGCGTGGAACCTTCTGAGCGCACGAGGCGGTGTGACTGACCCTGTGGCTGATGTGGCATCGACGGACGCGGGAGCCGCACGCCGAGCCCTCCTGACGTCGACCTTGACGCGCCTCGCGGCGGATCGGTCGTCGGCTCGGGTGACGGTGCCGTATGTGAGGCCTGCACAGCAGAAGCTGATTCACTTGATCCTCGCGTATGCACAGACCGGCAAGCTCAATCTGCCGCACCAGTCTCCTTGTGTCATCCACACATACCCATTCGTGCACCGTCCACTGGTGGAGTACGTGCTCGCGATTCCCGGAGAAGAATTGAGTGCTCCCGGCCTCACGCGATCCCTGATGCGAAGGTCGTTCGATGGTCTCGTTCCCCCACGTGTCCTTCGCCGCGTCTCCAAGGGGCACTACGCGCCCTCCGCGACACGACAGGCGCGAGCCTCCGTGGTCTCTCTGTTGCCCGTAGAGACGCTCGAAGTTGTTCAGCGCGGTTGGATTGAATCGCGGCGGCTCCATCAAGCCGTGCACGCCCTGATCGACGGCGGCGCTCGCACGGCCAGCGGAGTGCGACGCGTGCTCGCATTGGAACAGTGGCTCAAATCTCGACATCGGTGGGGGCCCGCCGCAACGCCAATACGAAAGGAGGTGATAGACCATGCGATATTCAACGCCTGAGCTCGTTCTGCTCGGCTCGGCACCTGTGCTGGTGCTCGGTCCGCTTTTCGGAGAAGACGACAGCGGTGGCACGGCGATCACGCACCCGGTGCTCGGGTTGGCACTCGGTCTCGATGACTGACGTCACCATTGCCCATGGCCGTCGGTGTGCGCAGCCGACGGCGACGGGCTCGGAAATCCGCTTGCCTCGAAGATAGGAGTGACGGTCATGTACTCAACACCTGAGCTCGTCCTGCTCGGTCCGGCACCCACGCTGGTGCTTGGTGTCCCTGGAGGAGAGGATGACAACGGCAGCAGCATGATCTCGCGGCCGCTCGCGGGCATCGCGCTCGGCCTCGACGAGTAACCACGACGGCTTGGCCCCCGCCTTCGAATCCGGACGAGGGCGGGGACCACCGCGATGCAGCAGGCGTTGCATCTCTTGACGATCGACCTCGAGCAGGGACTCGCCCTTGGTCATTGGCAGGGGAGCCGCTGGCTACTTCCCGTGTTGTACGTCGGCGAACGCGTGCGTCCAGGACCACTCGTGCAGCGATGGCTGGCGGCTCGCGGCTGGTCCGGTCTCCTCGTCGGACAGTGGCTGGGACGCGCCACACACAGCGGTGAGGTTCTCGACTGGCTTGGCATCGTGATCGCTCCGGCCGGGGCGGGACAGATCACGGATGCGAGCCTCACCTGGGCGCCGATTCGACAGTTCGCCTCCAGTCGATCGATCGTCGACTATCAGCAGTGGGCGCTCGCCACGACACTCGACAAACATCACGTGCCATCGGTGCCAGGGCCATTCGGCAGCCCGATCTGGTACGAGCGCGTGAAGGCGTGGATCGATCGGCAAGTAGGCACGACGAGCAGTCCCATACCGTATCGGACGTCCTGCGAGGAGGTCGTGCTGGGGCTGACGGCCCCGACGGGTACGGTGTACTTCAAGGGCCTGCCGTGCGATCGCGCGGCTGAAGCGCACGTTACGGTGGCGATGTCGAGTCTTGCACCCGGCTGGCTTCCTCCGGTTGATGTGTCTTCAGCAACGGTTTGGGCCGTCGCCCTGCTGCAAGAACAAGGGCCGGAGATGGCACGCCGTATCGGCCGAGTCGAACAGGCCAGCGACGCCGTTTCCGTGGCTCACGTCTCGCAGACCTGGATTCCGCTCGACCTCGACCCGACCAACGTGCTGTTGGATGAGGAGGAGGTGCGATTCATCGACCTCGACGACTCTTACCTTGGTCCCGCGCCGCTCGCGATCACCACCTTCGCCCGCAGAGTGACGAGAGCGCACGTGGCGGAAAAAGGCGCGCAAGTGCGCGGCGCCATCTATCGGGCGTATGATCGTGAATGGTCCCCGGCGCGTCGCGCCGGCGATCGTTGGCCGGCGTTCGAGATCGTGTCCGTATGTCTCGAGGAATATCTGGGGTGGAAGCGGCTGGAAGGGAAGACGGCTCGCGGCGAAGTGTCTGGTGTTCTCGAGATAGCGCGCGCCCGCGTCGGCCGTCGTCTGGCAAACGCTGTCTCGCGAGTGACATCAGGCGGTCACGGAAAGCGGTAGACCGCACTCCCCAAGGCGACTGGCCGATCGAGCAACTTCCACTCGGGCCGTTGCTCCCACGGAAACTCAGCCTCCTCGCGCTCGGAGGCGAGATCGATCAGCTCGAGCCACAGCACCGGCGTCGTGCCCGGTGGGTGCGAGGGCCGGACGCCCGGATCGACCGTCTCGCTCCACCGCGTGCCCGAAGGGCGCTCACCGGTCTTGCTCGACACTTGTTGGGGCTCGGCCGTCGCCATGACCTCCTCCAACACGAATGTCGTGAGTGCGGCGGGGAAGGGCGCTACGTTCACGGCGGCGACCCAGCGTCCGACCTTGGGATTCCGTACGACGAGTTGCTGTTCCGTGGCGGCCGGCATCGCAAAGTCGTGCACGAAACATTCGCCGGTCGTGCAGTCGTACAGGTAGAGCTCGGTCGAGCGTTCGCTGCGTAGGTTCAACCCCAGTGTAGTCGTGCCCTCTGGAACATCCATCGGAATCAAGCGCGGCATCCCCGAAGCGAGCGTGTTCGACTCGTGCGTCCGCAGGACTGCGGGCGACCGTTGGAGAACGGGCTCGCGAAGCCGGTGTCCGCGATTCGTCGCTGCCGTGACGACACGTCCCTGTCGACCCTCGGCGAGTCGTAGCTCTGCGTTCAAGAGCCGTAAGCTGACGGTGTACTCGGCCTCGTCTGCGGACACGAGCGCCGGATCTCGTTCCGCTCTGATACGGTCATTGCCAAGACTGATCGACCACACTCCGGCCGTCGGCCGAGGCAGCACCAGATGATAACGTCCGTTCACGAGCGTTCGCGTCATCGCTGGGTAGACGTTACGGAAGTAGTTTCGGGTCAAGGTATGACTCGGTAGAGCCATGACGCGGACCGCTCCGCGTGTCACGTTCAATTCGATAGCCAAAGCGGCGACGTCCGGCGGTATGTCGACATGGTGCGTCACAACGCCCATCAGCGGCACGCGGCCCGCCAGTCGCAGGGG